>CAMYIQ010000051.1 GCA_947258465.1 uncultured Erythrobacter sp. | reverse complement strand
GGTCACGATGTAGGAAGCGCGCGAAGCCGGGACAAGGAAGGATCGCTTGTCCATCGAACATTCACCTAGCCTTCACGCTTGGCCCGCCTATATGCCCTGCATGACTGATTTCTCGCGTGCCTTCCGGCGTTTCGCGCTCATCCTTCCCGCCGCGCTGCTCGTTCCGCAGCCCTTGTTCGCGCAGGAACCGGCCGAACCGTCGCCCCAATTCGTTACCCAGCCCGATGAAACGCCGTGGATATACGAAGGCAGCGACGTTCCGCGCGACAAGGAATGGATTTTCGGCGAGTTGCCGAACGGCCTGCGCTATGCCGTGCGCAAGAACAGTGTCCCGCCCGACCAGGTTTCGATCCGCGTGCGAATCGATGCCGGCTCGCTCCATGAAGAGGATAGCGAGCGGGGCTATGCCCACTTGCTCGAACATTTGCTGTTCCGCGAAAGCCTTTATCTCGCCGTGGGCGAGGCGATCCCCACTTGGCAGCGTCTCGGTGCGACCTTCGGTAGCGACACGAACGCGCATACCAGCCCGACCGAAACGGTCTTCAAGCTCGATCTGCCCAATATCGACGAGGGCAAGCTGGCCGAAAGCATGAAGCTGTTGTCGGGCATGGTGCGCGCCCCGGTCCTCAGCGATACCAATGTCGGGGCCGAAGTGCCGATCGTCCTGGCCGAAAAACGCGAGCGCGGCGGCGCTTCGGAACGGGCGGGCAATGCGTCCCGCAAGATCCTGTTTGCGGGCCAGCGTCTGGCAAACCGCGTTCCGATCGGGACCGAAGCGACGCTCGGCGCCGCGACCGGAGCGAGCGTCAGCGCCTTCTACAAACGCTGGTACCGACCCGAGAACGTGGTGGTCTCGGCGGCGGGCGACATGGACCCGATGCAACTCGCCGCGGAGATCGAGAAATGGTTCGGCGACTGGCAGGGCGAGGGGCCATATGTTCCTGCGCCCGACTTTGGTGATCCGGTCGCGCCCTCGGGAGCGGACCCGGCCAATCCGGTAGGCGAAATCGGCGTTGTCGTCGAACCCGATCTGCCGCGCTCCTTTTCCTATGCGATCATGCGACCTTGGCGGCCGGTTCAGGATACCGTCGCTTACAATGAAGGCTTGCTGCGGGATGCTCTGGCGCAGGCGCTGATCAATCGCCGCCTCGAAGCGCGTGCGCGTGCGGGCGGCAGCTATCTCTACGCGCAGGTCGCCCAGGACGATGTCAGCCGATCGGCCGATATGACTTTCGTTAATTTCGCGCCGCTGACCGAAGACTGGCGGGCCGCTCTCGACGATATCCGGTCCGTAATTGCCGATGCTGTGGCAACGCCGCCATCGCAGGAGGAAATCGATCGCGAACTCGCCGAGTTCGAAATCGTGTTCAAGAGCCAGGTCGAACAACGCCGTGTGCTGCCCGGGCCACGGCTTGCCGACGATGTCGTCAATGCCGTCGATATCCGGGAAGCGATCGCTGCCCCGGAAACGGTTCTGATGGTGTTCAATTCGATGCGGGAGACGGTAACGCCGGAACTGGTGCTCGAGCACACCCGCGCGCTGTTCTCGGGCGACGTGATCCGTGCCGCCTATGTCACGCCGACCGCCGACGAGGCGAGCGAGCAGGCCATTCGCAGCGCCTTGCTCGAACCGATCGAGGCCGATGGCAATGCACGCATCGCGGCAGAAGCGATTTCGTTCGACGATTTGCCGCCGGTCGGCGAGCCGGGGCAGATCGAAGGGCGGGGACCGATCGGCGTGCTCGACATAGAACGCGTGGATTTCGCCAACGGAGTCAAGGCGATCCTCTGGGCCAATGATGCGGAACCCGGCCGCGTGGCGGTGAAGGTCCGTTTCGGCGCCGGTTTCCGGGCAATCGACGCGGACCAGTCGGTCTATGCCAATCTCGGATATGCCGCACTGATCGGGGCCGGTATCGGCGAACTGGATCAGGAACAGCTCGATCTGCTTTCAACCGGCCGCAAATTCGGATTCGAGTTCCAAACCGGAGACGGTGCCTTCACCTTCTATGCGCAAACGCGCGAGGCGGATCTCGACGAACAGCTCTATCTTTTCGCCGCCAAGCTGGCGATGCCGGGCTGGGACCCGAATCCGGTGGCGCGGGCCAAGGCGGCAGGCAAGCTTGCCTATGAAAGCTATTCCGCCAATCCGAGCGGAATCCTGCAGCGCGATCTGGAATATCTCCTTCGCGGAAACGATCCGCGTTTCCGCACGCCGACGCCGGACATGCTCGATGCGGCGACGCCCGAGGAATTTCGCGCCGTGTGGGAGCCTTTGCTGAAGCAGGGGCCCGTGGAGGTGCTGGTCTTTGGCGAGTTCGACAAGGATGCGACGATCGAGACCTTGCGCAAGACCTTCGGCGCCTTAGAACCGCGCAAGACGCCCCCGGAGGCGGTGTTGAACCGGCCCGTGGAATTTCCCGAGGGGGGCGAAACCGAGGTGCGCTATCATCGCGGGGATGCCAATCAGGCTGCGGCGGTCCTGGCCTGGCCGAGCGGTGCGGGAGTCGAGAATCTGCGCGAATCGCGCCGCCTCGAAGTGCTCGCTTCGCTGTTCAACAACCGGCTGATGGATGCGATGCGCGAACATGCCGGTGCCAGCTATTCGCCCGTGGTCCGCTCCGACTGGCCGAGCGATGTGAACAGCGGCGGACGCATCGCCGCATTGGCCCAGTTGCGGCCCGAAGACGTGCCCGTCTTCTTCGCGGAGGCAGAACGTATCGCGAAGGAACTGGCCAGCGAGCCGGTTGGCGAAGACGAGTACAATCGGGTGGTGGAACCGTTGCGCCAATATGTGAGCCGCGCTTCGACCGGCAATCTGTTCTGGCTGTACCAGTTGGAAGGTGCGACCGTGGACAGCCGCCGTGTTCCGATGCTGCGATATCTTCTGGCCGATTATACGCAGACGCCGCCCGCAGAACTGCAGGCGCTGGCGCAGAAGTATTTCGCCTCGCGCGAGGCGTGGCGGCTGGCGGTCATTCCGCAGGGTCAGGACCTGGCGAAGTCGGCACCCGCTGGCGATGCCGGATCGGGCCGCTGAAACGGGCACTGCAATCGACGTTTTAAGCTGGCCAAGCAAATGCTGCTTGCGCCATGATGGCGGCTCGTCTGCTACAGGCGAGCACTCAGGCGCCCTTACCGGCGCCGTAAACGGAAGAGACAATGGCGACGAACTGGGCACCCGATAGCTGGCAGGGATATGAGGCAAGGCACTTGCCCGAATATCTCGATGCGGCTGCTCTCGACACGGCAACCGCCACGCTCGAAACGCACCCTCCGCTGGTCTTCGCGGGCGAAGCACGCGCGCTCAAGGCCGACCTTGCCGAGGTTGCCGAAGGCCGCGCTTTCCTGTTGCAGGGCGGCGATTGCGCGGAAAGCTTCGCCGAATTCCATCCCAACAATATTCGCGATACCTTTCGCGTGCTGTTGCAGATGGCGGTGGTGATGACCTTCGCCAGCAAAAAGCCGGTGGTGAAGGTCGGTCGCATGGCGGGCCAATTCGCCAAGCCGCGCAGTTCCAATACCGAAACGCAAGGGTCGCTTACGCTGCCGAGCTATTTCGGCGACAACATTAACGGCATCGAATTCGATGCGGCGGCCCGCACCAACGATCCGCAGCGTATGGTCCGCGCCTACTCGCAGGCGGCGGCCACGCTCAACCTCCTGCGCGCCTTCGCGACCGGCGGGTATGCCAATTTGCGCCAGGTCCACCAGTGGACGCTCGATTTCATGGGGCGCAGCCCCTGGGCCGACCGCTTTTCGAACATTGCCGACCGCATCGGCGAAGCGCTCGATTTCATGGAGGCTTGCGGGGTCGATCCGCAAGTGCTGCCGCAATTGCAGCGTACCAGTTTCTATACCAGTCACGAGGCGTTGTTGCTGCCATACGAGCAGGCCTTGACCCGGCGCGACAGTCTGACCGGCGATTGGTACGACACATCGGCGCATATGGTCTGGATCGGCGATCGCACCCGGTTCGAGAATAGCGCGCATATCGAATTCGCGCGCGGTATCGGCAATCCGCTGGGCATGAAATGCGGGCCGAGCCTGGAAACCGATGCACTGTTCAAGCTGCTCGACACGCTTAATCCCGCGCGCGAACCGGGGCGTATCACGCTGATCAGCCGCTTCGGTCACGACAAGGTGGAAGACGGCCTGCCGCGGCTGGTGCGCGCAGTGAAGGCCGAGGGGCATCCGGTGGTATGGAGCTGCGACCCGATGCACGGCAATGTCGTGAAGTCGGAAAGCGGCTACAAGACGCGGCCTTTCGATCGCATTCTGCGCGAGGTAAAGGGTTTCTTCGCTGTGCACCGCGCGGAAGGCACGCATCCGGGCGGCATCCATATCGAGATGACCGGGCAGGACGTGACCGAATGCGTCGGGGGTGCGGTGGCCATCACCGACGAGGCGCTGAAGGATCGCTATCACACGCATTGCGACCCGCGCCTCAACGCTGCGCAGTCGCTCGAACTGGCTTTCCTCATCGCCGAAATGCTCAATGAGGAACACGGCGTGCGGCAAGCGGACGCGGCCTGAGGCCCGCCGGAAACGGGGCAGAATGGGCGCCCGCAGGGATCGCTGGGGAAGCGCGCCATACCGGCCGAAAACCCTGCCATACGCTTGTT
This sequence comes from uncultured Erythrobacter sp., assembly GCA_947258465.1. Lineage (GTDB taxonomy): Bacteria > Pseudomonadota > Alphaproteobacteria > Sphingomonadales > Sphingomonadaceae > Qipengyuania. The sequence goes on along the minus strand of CAMYIQ010000051.1, from coordinate 2,619 downwards.
CGAAAGGGGTTTTTCGCCCGCGGCCTTTAAACGGTCACTGAAATACGCCATGGTGTGAAGCGGTTGCCATGCGTCGGTGACCGCCATGAAGGGGGGGTGGAATGTCCCATGCCCAAACCAGATCCCGACCTTGCCCCGCGTTCGGCGATGCGCTCGCGGTTCGCTATGCCGCCTTGCGCAATCTGAGCGAAGGGCTGGCCGCACCGCTCAGCGATGCCGATGCGACCATCCAGTCCATGGAAGATGCCAGCCCGGCCAAATGGCATCTCGCGCATACGACATGGTTCTGGGAAACCTTCCTCCTGCGCGATCACCTCGATGGATACACCTTGTTCGACGAGGACTGGCCCTTCGTCTTCAATTCCTATTACGAGGCGGAGGGAGAGCGCATTGCGCGGTTTTCGCGCGGGATGCTGTCGCGGCCCACACTGGAAGAGATCCTCGCCTGGCGCGCGCATGTCGATGAGGCGATGGCGCCGCTGTTCGAGCGCGAGGCCCTGGCACCGCTGATCGAGCTTGGCATGGCGCATGAACAGCAGCATCAGGAATTGCTGCTGACCGATATCAAACATGCGCTGTTCCAGAACCCGCTCGGCGCGGCGATGTGGGATGCGCCCAGAGGGCGGGCAACGCCGCAAGACGACGGTTGGCTGCGCCATCCAGGCGGTATTGCGCGGATCGGCCATCAATCGGATGGATTTGCATTCGACAATGAAGGGCCGGCGCATCGCGTGCTGCTCGAACCCTTCGCGCTGGCATCGCGGCTCGTCACGAACCGCGAATGGGCCGAATTCATCGCGGATGGCGGTTACGAGACGGCGACGCTGTGGCTCTCCGACGGCTGGGCCTGGGTACGCGACAACGGCATATCCGCGCCGCTCTATTGGCGCGACGGCGAACAGTTCACCCATACTGGCTGGCAGACCCGCGACCCGGACACTCCGGTCACGCATATCTCCTATTTCGAGGCGGATGCCTTCGCGACCTGGGCGGGCAAGCGCCTGCCTACCGAATTCGAATGGGAAGCGATCGCCCGTGGCCAGGAAGGGGAAGGCCCCGCGCACGACCCGCAAGGCGGAAATCAGTTGGATGGCGCATCGCCGCCGCTTCCAATTGGCAGTGACGGCCTGTTCGGCGATTGCTGGCAATTCACGCGTTCGGCCTATCTGCCCTATCCGCGCTTCCGACCGGCGGCTGGCGCTGTGGGCGAATACAACGGCAAATTCATGAGCGGCCAATTCGTACTGAAGGGCGCGAGCTGCGCGACAGTACGCGGCCATTCGCGCGCAAGCTATCGGAACTTTTTCTACCCGCACCAGCGATGGCAGTTCACCGGCCTGCGATTGGCAAAGGACATTTAATGAAAGCCGAAACCGGAATTTCCCTCGTCGATCTGGACGAGGATGGCGTTGATCGTGCTTTTCGCGCCGATGTCCTGAAAGGTCTTCGCCAGCAACATAAGGCGGTGCCCGCCCGGTGGTTCTACGATGAGGAAGGGTCTCGTCTGTTCGAACAGATCACGCAGATCGCCGAATATTACCCGACCCGTGCCGAGACCGAGATACTCGGCGCGCAAGGTGGCGAATTTGCCGACCTCATCGGGCCGGAACGCGCCGTGGTCGAATTCGGCTCCGGCAGCTCGGTGAAAACCCCTCTGGTACTCGAGGCGATCGCGCCCGCCGCTTACGTTCCGCTCGACATATCGGGCGATTTTTTACGTCAGAGCGCGGCCGCCCTGGCGCGGAAATTCCCCAGCCTGCCCGTCTATCCCGTGGAGGCGGACTTCATGCGCCGCGTCAGCCTGCCAGGCGAGGTATCTGCGCTGGCGAAGCTCGGCTTCTTCCCCGGCTCGACGATCGGCAATATGGTGCCGCGCACCGCCGTCGATCTGCTGCGTTCGATGCGCGCAACGCTCGGCGCGGACGAGGGCGAAAGCCCGATGCTGTTGATCGGAATGGATCTGGTCAAGGATCCGGCGGTTCTGGAAGCCGCTTATGACGATGCGGAAGGCGTGACGGCGGCATTCAACACCAATCTGGTCAGGCGGATCAACCGCGAACTCGGCGGCACGATCGACCCGGCCGCTCTCGAGCACAGCGCGGTATGGAACGACGATCTGGCGCGGATCGAAATGCATTTGCGCGCGACGCGTAATTTCTCGTTCGAGGTTTCGGGAGAGGAATTCTCGCTACGAAAGGGCGAGACGATCCATACGGAAAACAGCCACAAGTTCACGCGGCGGAGCGCGTATACGTTGCTGCTTGCTGGTGGCTGGACACCTGTCCGGCGGTGGTTGGACGACGGGGAACGGTTCTCGGTCATCTTGGCGATTGCCACAGAACAACGCGAAGCGCCCTGACCGATGGCCGAGGTCATGGACGCTTCATGACCCCGTTCCTATATGAGATAAATGGATCTCGAACCCGTCTTCCAGGCAGCCGCCGACACCCTCCGCGCGATTCCGCGTTCGGAGTTGCTGATCGCGGCGCTGGCGGCGATGGCGTTGGGCTGGATCGGTGCCGTAATCGCCAGGCGTTCGGCGCTGGGCGGCATCCTGCGCATCGCGAGCTCGCTCGCACTCGGGCTGATTCTCCTTACGGTGGTGCTGCAATTGTCCCG
>CAMYIQ010000050.1 GCA_947258465.1 uncultured Erythrobacter sp. | reverse complement strand
TTCCTGAGAACCTCGAAGACGCGTACAGCCATTCTGACAGTCTGGGAGAGATTGAGGATCGTGTATCCGAAAACCTTGACGCGATCCGCTGTGCTCAAATCGGTATCGAGCATGGATGTGAGATCCGAACTTTCGAAAGTTCGGCACCGGGTCATCCTCTGATTTGCGCAAAGATCGAAATAGGCCGGAAGGACTGCGCTGATAGCGTAATCGCGCTGATCGAGGTCGGCGAAATACGGTAACTGGGCAGGAGCGACATACTGCACGCCGGCTGCGAATTCGGAGTCTTTCTGCGCCCCATAGGTAAAAAGAGTGGGGAGGGAGTTCAGCGTCCTGGCGTGGCGGCTGTAGGCGCGAGGATAGACCTGAAAGCCCTGGCGGATGAAGAAATCGGCCTGCTCCTTCCGGAGATCCCTGTAGTACTGGGGGCCTAAAGCCATCCCGTCCAGACCGAGGTAGGAATCGAAAATGACGTGGATCAGGGCGGGGCGATCTGCCGGCCCTTTCTCCAGCCTCTGGGTGGATGTCGCCTCGTTGGAGCGATCATCGACGCCATGATCGGCGAACGCCATACCGAACGCCTGGAATACGATGACCGATAGCGACGCAGAAAAGAAAACTGTCAGGAAAAGGTCGTACCAAAAATAGGAAATGAGCGCGAAGGCCGCAAAAACAACAAGGAAATGAAACGGATCGATCCCAAAGCCGAGGTCGATCGCTATCGTTGCGAAAAGGGGAGTCAAAACGTGTCTGAGAACTGGCCCGAGTTCTTGAGTGAGCACGCCGAGCACGGCACCGATGGTGCCAAACCCCAGAAAAGCCAATGCGACTTCGCCAGTATCTATCGGGTATCCATTGAAGTTCAACAAGTTGAGTAGAATGGCCCAAAGGGCCAAGACCCAGACGACATAACCCATCATTCGCCCACGCAGGGGCCTGGCGTTTGCGCTCATGGCTTTGGCCTTGGTGATGCAGGGAGATTTTGCTTTCCCCGCCATCTTGGAGGCGCCGGTGGGCAGGCGTAGGTTGGACCGTCGGTCGGCATCGTGCCGCTGTCGCGAAACTTGGTTAATTTCGCGTTGATATCCCCGCATCCCATCGGTGCGGCAACGGATATCGGGTCAGCCCGCTCGCGCTTCCAGGTCGGCCGTGTCGCGCAGGACGATTTCCCGGCGAGAAGGCAAATCGATCGCCCCGGCGCTGCGCAGCCGGGTCAGTTGCCGACTGACCGTTTCGATCGTGAGGCCGAGCACATCGGCGATCTGCTGCCGCGAAAGTGGCAGGGCGACTGTGGTCTCCGGCCCCGATGCCTGGTTCGTGCCGAGCCGTTCCGCCATTTCCAGCAGGAAGCTGGCGACTTTCTGTTCGGCGTTCATCCGACCCAAGAGCAACATCCAGCGCCGAGTCCGGTCGAGTTCGCTCAGCGTTCTTTCGAGCAATTTATGTTCGAGACGCGGATGTTCACGGGCGAAACGGTCGAAATCTGCCCGTTCGAAAACGCAGATATGGGCATCGGTCAGCGCCTCGACCCCATAGGGCGAGGTCTTGCCGAAGGGACGACCGAGGAAATCGGAAGGATAGACGAGCCCCAGGATCTGTTCCTTGCCATCGGCGGAATGCGAAGAGAGCTTCAAAACGCCTTCGATCACATTGGCCACCAGAACCGCTTCGTCGCCCTCCCACATCAATTGCTCACCGGCGGTAAGCCTCCGGCGACGCCCGATTCCGCTGAGCAGCCTGATCTCGTGCTCGTCCAGATCGGCGCAGATCGCTCGGTTGCGAATGGCACAGGCGTCGCAATAGCTCTTGGGAAGGGGATTCTGCATGTCGTGCATCGTCCCAGCAGTATCCGTTGCCCACGGCTATGTGAAGTGGGTGTTTCGGATCGCGCTCTCCTCACGCTTGCGAGCAGGCCAGAGCGCGCCTAGTCAACCGTCATGACCAAGAACATCGAATTGACCGGGCGCCCCGTCATATCTTCCACCGGGCTTTTCACGCCCGAAGAGACCATCACGAACGAAGAGCTGGTCGAAAGCTTCAATGCCTATGTCGAACGGTTCAATGCGCAAAATGCGCAAGCGATCGATGCCGGCGAGATGGAGCCGCTTCAACCGAGTTCGGTCGAATTCATCGAAAAAGCCAGTGGGATCAAGGCGCGCCACGTGATGGCGAAAGACCCGGTCCTCGATCCCGAGATCATGGCGCCGCGCTGGCCCGAACGGTCGAACGGGGAGCTTTCGATTTTGGCCGAAATCGGCGTGAAGGCCGCGCGTCAGGCACTGGAACGCGCCGGGCGCGATGCCGCCGATGTCGATGCCGTACTGTGCGCCGCGTCGAATATGGAGCGGCCCTATCCGGCCATGGCGATAGAGATCCAGCAGGAGCTGGGCATCGACGGTTTCGGATTCGACATGAACGTGGCCTGTTCCTCTGCCACGTTCGGTATCCAGACGGCGGCGGATTACGTCCGTTCTGGCAATGCCAGAAGCGTCCTGGTCGTCAGTCCGGAGATTACCAGCGGGCACCTCAACTGGCGCGATCGTGACAGCCATTTCATTTTCGGCGATGTGGCGACGGCGGTCCTGGTCGAAGATGCCGCAATTGCTCCGGACGAGCACTGGGATATTCTCGGTACCAGGCTCAAGACGGTTTTTTCCAACAACATCCGCAACAATTTCGGCTTCCTCAACCGCGCCTCTCCCGAAGGACAGGGGAAGGCGGACAAGCTATTCGTCCAGGAAGGGCGCAAGGTGTTCAAGGAAGTCGTTCCGATGGTCGCCGAGATGATCGTGACCGAGGCAGACAAGCTCGGCCTCGACCCCCGGGGGTTGCGGCGCTTGTGGTTGCATCAGGCCAATGCAGGGATGAACCGCCTGATAGCGCAGCGTGTTTTGGGGCACGAGGCGAGCGCCGACGAAAGCCCGACCGTGCTCGATACCTATGCCAATACGTCGAGTGCAGGGTCGATCATCGCTTTCCACAAACACAATGAAGACCTTGCGCAAGGCGATACCGGTCTGATCTGCAGTTTCGGGGCGGGCTATTCCGCCGGTGCCGTGTTCGTGCGCAAGATGGCATGACACCTTGTGACCCCTCGCCGCAGGGCCTAGGTCTCGGCAATGGCAGGTAACCTTCTCGACAATCGTGGCCGCGGCGATGTTCGCTGGTCATGGCCTCCGATCCATCCCGAGGGACGCAAGTTCGGCATCATCGCCGTGGTCATCAGCCTGGTGTTCCTGATCGGCCTCGACTGGGAAATTGTGGGCTGGCCGCTATTGCTGCTGTCGCTCAGCGTATTCGCCTTCTTTCGCGACCCCGAACGGGTGGTTCCCCAGGACGATGGGTTGATCGTCGCGCCTGCCGATGGGCTCGTGACCCAGATTGCCGAAGTCGATCCTCCCACGGAAATGATCGTCGATGACGGCAGCGGACATACCGGGCTCGAACCGGGCGAGGTTACTCGGATTTCGATTTTCATGTCGGTTTTCGACGTCCACATAAACCGGGCGCCGATCGCCGGGACGGTCCTGCGGGCTGTTTACATACCGGGCAGCTTCGTCGATGCCGGTCTGGACAAGGCGAGCGAGGAAAACGAACGGCAGCACATTCTGATCGAGCGGACGGACGGGCTCAAGATCGGTTTCACGCAGATCGCCGGACTCCTGGCCCGGCGGATCGTGCCCTTCGTGAAACCCGGCGATATGGTCGGCGTCGGCCAGCGCGTCGGACTGATCCGTTTCGGCAGCCGTGTCGATGTTTATCTTCCCGCCGGGACCGATTCCAAGGTCCTGCTGGGCCAACGGATCGTCGCTGGCGAGACGGTCTTGGCAAAGATCGGCTCGCAAATCCTGATCGAAGGTGTTTCTCAATGAACCGAATGTCGGACGATCAACACGGTGGTAGCCGGCTTGGGCCGAAGGCGAGCGAGGACGAGCAGCCGACCCAGATTCACACGCGCGCATTGACGCTGCGCGCCATGATACCCAACGCGATCACGGCTGCCGCACTAGGGTCCGGGTTGACCGGTATTCGGTTTGCTATCGACGAGAACTGGGGCGCCGCCGTGGTGGCGGTGATCATTGCGGGCCTGCTCGACGGCCTCGACGGTCGGATCGCCCGGGCGCTCAAGGCGCAATCGCGGTTCGGTGCCGAACTCGATAGCCTTGCCGACTCGTTGAGCTTCGGCACGGCACCGGCCATCATCATCTTTCTCTGGTCCCTGTCTGCAGAGCCGCGCGTCGGATGGTTCGCGGCACTGGCGTTCGCGATCTGCTGCGCCTTGCGGCTCGCGCGCTTCAATGCGCAGATCGACGTGTCCAACCAACCGCATAATTCGCTCGGCTTTCTGACGGGCGTGCCGGCACCGCTGGGGGCAGGACTGGCCTTTGCGCCGTTCTACCTATGGATGGCGACCGGTCTCGATGATCTACGCAATCCGGTTTTCGTCGGCATCTGGCTGGTCGCCATTGCGCTGCTGATGATCTCCAACATGGCGACACCGAGTTGGACATCGATTCGTCCGCGTCGCGGAATCCGGCTCGAAGTGCTGGCGCTGGTGGGGCTGCTGTTCGCCGCTCTGTTGGTCGAGCCCTGGTGGACGCTCAGCGCTATTTGCGCGGGCTACCTTCTGCTCTTGCCCTATACGCTGTTCCGCTACGCCCGGATCAAGCGGCGCGGCTGATCCTGCCTGTCGGACTGCGTGCCGGAACAAAGCGACTGACGGTACTGCAACCGCATGCCGGCACTGCTGGGCGCAGGCTTGGCAGAAGCGGGGCGTTTTCGCCGTTCAATTCACGCCGAAGCGAGCCGAAAGCAGACCACCAACGCAATCCGCTGTCGGCAAGCACACCCGCAACCGCCACCGCAGCGGCGAAGAAGAGGGTGATGAGCAGCAATGCGAACATTTCAATTCTCCCTTCCCGGCTGCCGACAAAGCTGTTGACAGTGCGGGGAAACTTGGTGGACAAACCCGTTATCGCCATCGCCAGTTCCGGCGAGGAGAACAATGTTCTCTTTTTGTTCCGAGATGTCAAGCGCTTTTCGCGCCCGGATTCCGGATTTTTGCGGTGAATCGAGGGTGGATTTCTGTCTTCGACGAGGCTAAAGGCGCGCGGTCCGCAGCGAATGGGTCGATTCCCGACCGGTTTCATGCGGGCAAATCCACATGGAAGGCGCACATACCGGTGCCCGCCGCGGGACATGACCGCATTCGGGTTCCAGCTTTCCAGAGGTATAACCGGAAAGGAATTTGATTATGGCGGCTCCTACCGTCACGATGCAGCAATTGATCGAGGCCGGCACGCATTTCGGCCACCAGACCCACCGTTGGAACCCGCGCAT
>CAMYIQ010000049.1 GCA_947258465.1 uncultured Erythrobacter sp. | reverse complement strand
CTACTATGCCAGCGCGTCTTTCCGCAATCTTTGTGATGCTTCTTTGGGCGTCCTGCTATCCGCTTATAACGGTCGGTCTCGACAGCGCGCCCCATCTCACCTTCGCCGTGCTGCGCGCGGTTCTTGCAGGCACCACGTTACTGGCGGTCGGTATCATTCTCAGAAAGCCCTTTCCGCGCGATGGAAGCATCTGGGGATGGATCATTCTTGCCGGTCTCGGCATGACGGGGCTGGGTTACTACGGGATGTTCCACGCTGCGGAGTTCGTTTCGCCCGGCCTTGCAACCGTCATCGCCAACAGCCAACCCCTCATCGCGGCAGGTCTCGCCTTTCTGTTTCTCCGCGAGCGCCTGTCCTCCAAAGGCTGGATCGGGCTATGGCTCGGCTTTGCGGGAATCCTCATTATTGCTGGCCCGCGAATTCTCCAAGGTCCGCTGGCGCTCTCAACCGGCTTTGCATATGTGCTGCTTGCGGCCTTCGGCGTTGCCGTGGGCAACATCGCCATCAAGAAGCTCTCGGGGCGCGTCGACGCAGCGATCGCCATGGGCCTTCAACTCCTCATCGGCGCTATCCCGCTCGCGTTTCTGGCTTTGCTTACCGAAGATCAGGGGCAAATCGACTGGTCGCCGGTTTTCATCGCAAGCCTGCTTGGGTTAGCGATCCCAGGTACAGCCCTCGCATTCTGGCTGTGGCAATATACGCTCGGCAAAATCGAACTCTCGAAGGCCAATGTATTCAGCTTCCTGGTGCCCGTTTTCGGTCTAACGATCGGCGCTGCCTTCTTTGGTGAAAGGCTTACACCCCTGATCATCACGGGCACAGCAATTGCAACCGCGGGCGTATGGCTAACGACCGTCAAATCATCGAGTGACGTTCAGCCAAAAGCGAAAGGAGCCGAGGACGGGCGCGCTTAAGGGATGCTCTTCGTCAAAAAATTAGGTGGCGATGGGCTGCAGCAAAGGGCGGGCGATGACTTCGTTGGCGGATGCCAAAGCTATAGCTCCTCAAGCGCGCTCGAAAGCCCGGACAATCGGGTCGCCAGGGCCGCAGCAATGCTGTCATGAACAGGTTCGGCGAAGTCCAGCGGCATCGCTTCGCGCGCTACCGTCGGCGCATCACGTGCCCGGTCCATTAGTTCGCTGATGGCTGCACGCATGAGGCCTGTGCCAAGCCCCGCTGACTTGCCCGACTGGACAAAATGCCGACCGGTCACCCCGTTCAGCCGGTAGTGATGGTTGGTGCCTGCGGACATCGCGAGGGGGAACCTGTTCTGCGCAATCTGGTCGGAGTCGACGGCCGGTTGGGCCGAGAGCACATCGTAGAAGAGGATCTGGCTCTTGAAAAGGGCGGCTGCGTCGGCTTGCGGATCGTCAGCACCGCGCAGCAACAGGCCGAAGATATCCTTCATGTTCGGGCCGCCATCGCTCTGATATTTGTGCGTGGGCGGATAGCCGAGTGCTTGGCAGCAGTCCTCTTGCGGCAGACACAGGATTTGCTTGGCGTTGCGCCAGTGCCTGTGGAACCGTTCGACGACGAGAACTCGGCGCTGGCCGACGGTCGCGATCTCTGTCGCTGCGACCGACAGGCCGAACGCCTTCATCAGCGTCATGCAATAGTGCTCGTTGTCGACGCTGTTCGACATGTCGATCATCCCGTCGGCGCTGGGTATCTGTCCAAGTTCCGGCTTCAGGATGTAAGTTGTCGGGGTCACACCGGCCGGTCGGTGCCATTTTCCATCGATGCGAAGCAGGGCCGTCTTTTCCTGCGCACCCGCGACCGAGATCCTGAATTCCTGCTCCCGATCGACGCCAAGTGGAGCCTGCGCAAGATCGGCGAGGAGCGCCTCGACCTCGGTCTCGCTGACCGGTTCGCTTTCGATGTCGGCAGTCTGCGCTTGATCTGTTCCTTCGGGCAGGAACCGCATGGCACCGACGCAATCGCGTCCGATGGCTTCGAGCAGACTATAGAAGTCGGTGCCCTGGGCACCCATGCGCGCCGCCACGCGGCGGCGTGCTGCATTCCTGTCCGGGAGAAGATTGTCGAACACGGCGACGACCGGCGCGCCGCGATAGGCCGCCGGGGTCAGAGGCAGCGAGAGCGATACCGCGAAGCGATGCTCCCAAGCAAGCCACTCTTCGGAATATCGGAAACTGGTTGCACCGCTTGCTGCCCTTTCGAGACGGCCGACCAGCCTGCCGTTGATAAGTACATCGAGGGGCGCATGGGTCTTTTAGCGCGCCATTCAGAAGACGTCCTCGATCGATATGCTGCCGTTCTGACGCGGCACGATCTGGAGATCGAGGCCGAGGACTGCGATGACACTGATGAGCGTGTCGAGCCTGGTTCCTGCGCTTCCGTTCTCGATTGCCGAGATGGTTTTCTGCTGCGTGCCGGCGAGGGTGGCGAGCTCGGTCTGGGTCGGGCCCTTGCCGAGGCGATGGGTCTGGATCACGGCTCCGAGTTGACTGGGAGGCGTGACGATCTGGTTCATGGCGTCCCCCCACGCTCCGCTATCCCGCCAAGGGTATGCTGCATCCCGCCGCAACGAGGGGTTCCTCAATGGTTCCGGGCCAGGCGTTCCTGACGTTGGAGAGAGGCGTCTTGAACAGGATATGTCATCCGGCCAGGAGACGGACTTTCATTTTCGTCTCAGCCATCCGATCCTTGGCAGCCTGTTGGCCAGCAGAACAAATCCCGAAAGGGCAATGAACGTCCCTGCGATACCAAACAGGAGAAGCCACCAGCTGTTGATGCGGTCGCGCTGGGTCCAGTCCATGATGTGAAGGCCCCAGATGAAATCGAAGAGCCGCCAAGTATCGCTTCGCGCTGACAGGACCGTTCCGCTGGAAGCATCGATATAGACGCGCGTCGCATCGCGATCGTCATAACTGACCTGCCAGGCCGGGAAGGGGCCCCTGAATTCGGTCCCGACCTCGCGTTCGATAAGCCGCGCGGTGTGGACCGAGGTTTCCGGGCCAATCCAGGCGCGGCGAGCGATGGCGCGCGCCGTCGCGGCCGAGATGGGGGAGAGCAATCGTCCGCTACGCGGATCATGTAGCGTGACATCGCCATCCGCTCGCCGCACTTCGGTCACCACCTTGCCGTCGAGAGCACGTGTGGCAACCGAAACCACATCATCTTGCCTTTCCAGCCATTCGGGTAACTCGGCCCCGGCAGGCAATATTTGCGCAGACCGGGACACGACATGCTCCGAGCGTACCTCCTCCAGATCGAGAAAGGACATCAAGGCACCGGTGCCCATCCACAGCAGAACTTGCGCCCCGATCAGGAGCGCCAACCACTTGTGGAGCTTGCTGCCAAAGACATGCAAGCGCAGTTTGAGGGACCGCGAAGCCAACTGTCTCGCCGCTCCGTAGCGGGTCAGGGCCGCCGCGGCGCGCGCGAGGAGGAGTGGTACTGCACGATCTTCCAGCCCGATTCATCGTGCGAAAGGACCGAGGTCGCGACCCCGTCACGCTCGATCACGCGCCCGTCCTCGAGCTCGATCCGGTAGCCGTAGGTTTCGTAGCCATAGGCCATATGGCCCTTACGGGTCACCGTCAGCGTCGGGTCGGTGAAAGTAAAGCTTGTGATCGCGTCGAGCTCCGGACCGAGATGGTGCTCCATGTAATTGGCGAAACTCCCCTCGGCCTTGCCATTCTCGAAGATCGCGGAGTTTTCCGCAAACAGGGCCGACATGCCTTCGGCATCGCGCGACACCAATGCGGCGCGAT
>CAMYIQ010000048.1 GCA_947258465.1 uncultured Erythrobacter sp. | reverse complement strand
TGCGGTCCGGCAACACGGCAATCGGCGCGTACCGATGGCACTAGTCACGACATCCCACCGGCCCTGTGAGCCTTGAAGCACGATTGAAAGAGGACTAAGTTCGACTCAGGAAAAGTGGAGCTTTGATGTCCCGGTGAAGTGGGGAGGAAAACCATTCCTCCCGGAGCAAATCTAGCGAAGCGTGATTGTTGCCAAGCCTGCTTTGGCGACCGCTGATTTGCGACCTCAGAACATTCTGACACTTTGCGCCCGAGCACTGCTCGCGGCGGCGACATGAAAGCCATACACAATGACCAAGGATTACTCTGTCTTCCTTCCGCCCAAGGATGCGGGCACCGCCAGCCAGCGACAACCGACATTACTGGAAACGCTGGGCTGGCAGCCCTTTTTCTCTCAACAAGTCAGCGCAGACGAGCTGTCTCAAACACCGCCCGTCCGCATCGTCGAAGTTCACCGCAGCGCGTTGCATGTGGTTGGAGATAATGTCGACCGAACGATCATGCCGATAGAAGGTGCTACGGTCGGCGATTGGATAATGCTGAACCCCCAGCGACCGAACGCGAGCCGCATCCTCGCCAGAAAGAGCCTGATCAAGCGACGTGCACCGGGAACCGACCGGCGATTGCAGCTCATCGCCGCCAATATCGAAACGATTTTCATCGTCTCCTCGTGCAACCAGGATTTCAATATCGCACGCCTGGAACGCTACATCGCCATTGCTTTCGAAGCAGACATCGCGCCGGTCATCGTCCTGACGAAGTCCGATTTGGCTAGCGGCGCGGAGGAGTATCTGGCCAAAGCCCAGGCGATTTCCGATCTGGTACCGGTCGTCGCTCTCGACGCACGCGGCGACGAGCCGAAAACGAAGCTCGGCCCCTGGTGCAAACCGGGCCAGACTGTCGCGTTTCTCGGCTCGTCGGGTGTCGGCAAATCGACTCTCACAAATGCTCTGTCCGGAAGCGATGCAATCGCCACTCAACCGATACGGGAAGACGACGCAAAGGGTCGCCACACAACCACGCGGCGTCAGCTACACCTGATCCCCGACGGCTGTGTCGTTCTCGATACGCCGGGAAGGCGAGAGCTACAGTTGACCGACGCAGCTTTCGGTATCGACACTGTTTTTGCCGATCTCCACGAGTTGGCATCCCGGTGTCGCTTCAAGGATTGCCAGCATGTCTCCGAGCCGGGATGCGCAGTCCTGGAGGCCATCGAGCTTGGCAGCATCGAAGAGGCCCGGCTGGCCCGCTGGCGCAAGCTCAAGGCGGAAGAGGCCTTCAACAATGCCAGCCTCGCGGAACGCAGAACCAGAGACAAAGAGTTCGGAAAGATGGTCCGCCGGGTCAAGAAGGCCAAACTCGACCAAGGAGGTGCATCATGAATGCGGAGAAGATCGGCCGGATCGTCTGGCATGACCTGTTCTCGAGTGACCGCCAGCGCTCGATGGAGTTTTACGGGCACGTGGCGGGTTGGCAGTACGAGACAGAGCACGCCACCGACTTCGCGTGGGGCGGCGGAGAGAAGGATTTCGTTCTCGCATTGCTGGACGGTGAAGCAGGCGCCGGCATTGCGCAAACACCTGAAGCGTTTCCGAATAGCTGGATCGCCTATGTGGAAGTCGCGGACGTCGATACGGCGTGCGCTCAGGCCGAGAACCTCGGCGGAACCATCCTGCGCGAACCCTTCGAGGTTCCGGGAGTGGGGCGCAACGCGTTGCTACGGGACCCTGCTGGTGCACTCATCGGCCTGGCACTCTCTCGCCATGACTATCCCGCTCCGACGCGGCAATTTGGGCCAGAAGTCTATCTGGCGGGGCAGTCCGAATTCCCTGCCGGGTTCTACTCGAAACTGTTCGGCTGGACCTGTTCCACCGAACCGGACGGGGCTGATGGAGAGCGCCGCATCGTCGGTTCTTCTTCAATCGATATCGCCCGGTATCCATCCTGCGTTGTTGCGGGAAAGCAAGCGATGTGGTTGCCGGGCATACGGGTCGCCAACGCGCAATCAGCCGCACGGGAAGCCAAGCTGCAAGGAGCCCGGTTGCTTGGGGACAGGCCCGCCAAAGGCGAGGAGAATACCCCCCTGCTGATACGCGATCCCGAAGGCGCTACGATATCCTTCGCGACAATCTAGTATAGGCCTCGATCAAGCTGAGGGCCCGGTGTGCTGGGCCGGGAAGCGCGTGCTTCGATCTTTCCGGAATTGGTCCAGAATGCCGGCAACCGGGTCGTCTGCGCACTGCCAGCCTCCGCCCTCAGTCATAGCTGTCGTAGACATAGCCGAGCGATCGAACCGTCCGCACTCTTTCGCCTGCGGCCACAGACCGTAGCGCGCGGCGCAAGCGGCCGATCCAGACATCGACGGTGCGTTCGTCGATCGGCGGGTCCTGTTTGCCGAGAGCGGCAATCAGTTCCGCGCGCGACAGGACCCGGTCGGGATTCTGGGCCAGAAAATGCAGCAGGCGGAATTCGTTGGGACGAAGGTTCAGCGGATGGCCATTCCACCGTGCCTGCAGCGCGGCGAGATCGACCAGCAGCGGTCCGAGCTCCAAACGCTCGGCCATTCGCGCCCTGGCGCCCCCGGGCTGCAAGGCCATGACACGATCGAGAATGGTGGTGCGGTCGATCGGTCCGATCAGATAATCGTCGGCACCTGCACGCAGGGCGCGGCGTTTGTCCTCGGGATCGTCCTCTTCGAGCAGGATGGTGACATGCGCATCGTCCATCCGCACATCCGAACGCAGGCGTCGGCACATCTCCAGCCCCGAGAGATCGTCCATCACCCAGTCGACGAAGACGCAGACCGGCCCTTCGACGAGACGCCGCGGCCCGTCGGGATAGAGCCGCCCGAAAGCATAGCGGATATCGCCGTTCTCGAAATCGGTCCATTCGCCGACTATCGGATCGGTCAGGAAGATATTGATCGTTCGCACGTGGTCTCGCCCCACCCTGTCCCGAGGAGCGATGACGCAGCGATGTGACTCGTTTGTGACCCACCGCACGCGATTGTAACACTTGGCGCGAAAGCGGTGGTGCGCTCAGCCGTCCCGCACCGAAAGCGACCAGTTGCGCGGCGCGGTGGTTTCCACGCCGACGGGCTGCTTGGGAAGATAAGGTTCTTCCAGCCGGGCCACTTCTTCCCCGGTCAGTCCGAGGTCCATCGCCGCTACGGCTGCGGCCATGTGGCCGTCCTTGGTCGCACCGATGATCGGCGCGGTCACGCCCTTGGCAAAATGCCAGCCGAGCGCGACCGTCGCGCGCGATACACCGCGTTCTGCAGCGATCGCTCCGACAGCCTCGATGATCGCGCGGTCGGCTTCTTCGTTCTGGCGGTAGAGCGTCTTGCCGAAACCGTCGGTCTCGCTGCGCACGGTAGTCTCGTCCCAAGCTCGGGCCAACTTGCCGCGCGCGAGCGGGCTCCACGGGATTACGCTCACACCCTGATCGGCACACAGCGGCAGCATCTCGCGCTCTTCCTCGCGGTAGAGCAGGTTGACGTGGTTCTGCATCGAAACGAACCGCGTCCAGCCATTGGCCTTCGCGACCTCCTGCGCCTTGGCGAACTGCCAGGCCCACATGGAGGAGGCACCGATATAGCGCGCCTTGCCCGCCTTCACGATGTCGTGGAGCGCCTCCATCGTTTCCTCGATAGGCGTGTCCTTATCCCAGCGATGGATCTGGAACAGGTCGACATAGTCCATCTTCAACCGGATCAGGCTGTCATCCACCGCCTGAAACAGGCTCTTGCGCGAATTGCCGCCGGTATTGGGCGCCTGACGCCAGGGCAGGAAGGCCTTGGTCGCCACCACGATCTCGTCGCGTCTGGCGAATTCGGGAAGAAGCTTGCCGATGACTTCTTCGGACGCCCCCTTCGAATACATGTTGGCCGTGTCGAAGAAGTTGATCCCCGCCTCCAGCGCCTCGCGGATGAAGGGGCGGCTCTCGTCCTCGGACAGGACCCAGTCGCCGTGCCAGCCCTTGGTCGTATCGCCGTAGCTCATGCAGCCGAGGCACAAGCGCGAAACCTTGAGACCCGAGGGGCCGAGATTGACGTATTCCATCTCCGTTCTCTCCTACGAAAGCGTCATGCCGCCATTGACGCGGATGGTCTGGCCGACGACGAGCACGGTCTTGCCGGAAAAGTCGAGCTCGTCGGTCATGTCATCTGCTCCCTCAGATCGAGCGGCTGATCACTTCTTTCATGATCTCGTTGGTGCCGCCGAAGATGCGGGTCACGCGTGCATCGCGCCATAGGCGAGCGATCGTGTACTCGTTCATGTAACCCGCCCCGCCGTGCAACTGCAGCGCCTTGTCGCAGGCCTCCCATTGCAGGTCGGTGTGCCACAGCTTGGCCGCGCTGGCCTCGTCGGTGGTCAGCTCGCCCGCGAGATGCTTCTTGATCGCCCAGTCGAGATGCGCCCAGCCGACCTGCAGCTTGGCCTTCAAATCGGCCAGAACGAACTTGGTGTTCTGGAATTCGAAGACGGTTCTGCCGAAAGCCTTGCGATCCTTGGTGAATTTCACTGCCTCGTCGAAAGCGCGCTGCGCGGCGGCCTGCGCGCCCACGGCGATGCCGAGGCGTTCTTGCGGCAGTTCCTCCATCAAATGGATGAAGCCGCGCCCCTCGCCGCCGAGGATGTTGGTCATCGGCACGCGGCAGTCGTTGAAGAAGAGTTCCGAAGTATCGGCCGAGTGCTGGCCGATCTTGTCGAGGTTGCGCCCGCGCTCGAAGCCTTCGGTATCGGCATCGACCAGTACCAGCGTCGTGCCCTTTGCGCCCTGCGCCGGATCGGTTTTGGCGACGACGATCACCATGTCGGCGTTTTGACCATTGGTGATGTAGGTCTTCGACCCATTCACGACGAGATGGTTGCCATCCTTGATCGCGGTTGTGCGGATGCCCTGAAGGTCGCTGCCCGCGCCCGGCTCGGTCATCGCGATGGCGGTAATCACATCGCCGGAGACCATGCCCGGCAGATACTTTGCGCGCTGTTCATCGGTGCCGAGGCGTTCGATGTAGTTTGCGGTGATATCGTTCTGCAGCGTGAAGCCGGCCGAACTGCCAAGGTAGGACAGCTCTTCGCACAATACGCAGTTGAAGCCGAAGTCGAGGCCGAGACCGCCATTCTCTTCCTTGACCGTGGGGCACAGCATTCCCGCCTCGCCCAGCGCCTTCCAAGCAGAACGCGGGACGATGCCCTCCTCTTCGTGCTGGTCGAGATAGGGCGTCATGTGCTCGGCAAAGACCTTGCGCACGGTGTCGCGGAACGCCTCGTGGTCCTCGTTATAGGCGGTGCGATAGCTGGTATCGAGCATGCGAGAGTTCCTCAATTCTGGTGCGAGTGACAGGCCGTGGCCGATAATACCCTGCGCCGACGCGGTATATCATACATGGTGCGGCGCCTTATCGATCTGCGCCTGGCGGCGGCGCAGCATGGCCAGGCCGGGGATTGTCGAGACGACGAAAATAACCGCGATCGCGGCGAGATAGCCCGACGCGCTGCCTGCTTCCGCCGGTGCTTCGACGCCGAAAAACACATTGAGATCGCC
The DNA here is from genome assembly GCA_947258465.1 of uncultured Erythrobacter sp. Taxonomy (GTDB): domain Bacteria; phylum Pseudomonadota; class Alphaproteobacteria; order Sphingomonadales; family Sphingomonadaceae; genus Qipengyuania. The sequence continues at coordinate 7,068 of CAMYIQ010000048.1, read as the reverse complement.
CATCGCGTTGATAAAGGCGTGGATGCCGATCACCGGCCACAGGCTGCGCGTATAGGCCGCGATACCGGCGAAGCCGATGCCCAGCAGGGTGGCGTAGACGACCTGCGGGAGAACATCGCCGAGCGGCGCCTGGAAAATATTGTAGGTATGCGCGAGGCCGAAGATCAGCGCCTGCGCCAGACCCGCCATGACCAGTGCATTGGGCCGCGCCTGCCAGGCGCGATAGAGGTAGTAGAAACAGAACCCTCGCAGCAGGATTTCCTCGAACAGACCGGTCGATATGCTGCTGTAGAGCCAAGCAGCGGTTCTCGGCAGGTCGAACGTGAGCGATTGCAAATCGACCGACAGCACATTGATCAGCCCGATGAGCGCCATGGGGATTACTGCAAGCGGCCAGGCACGTGGCCACTCACGCACGGGCCGCGTGAGCCCCGCCTCGCGGGCAAGTCCCGTCCGTTGCAACAGGACAAAAAGCCCAGCAGCGATCGCCATCTGCGCGGTGCTACGGCCCATCTTTTTGGCAACCTCGCCGGGATAGTCCGCCGCCCCGACGGCGACTAACAACAGCATGCTAGCCGCCAGCAAGGCGATCGGCAGAACCAGCGCCGCCCATGCGGGCCGGTCGGCCGAAGCAATCGAATTCATCCCGGTCGTATCCCTGTATTGAAAAAGACGCCTCAGCCGTCGAGCATGGCGGTATCCGCCCCCTAGTTCAGGAAGCCAGCCAGGCGGCCACGGATGATCTCTTCCGCTTCGGTCATGATACCGTCGATCAGTTCCTGGCACGTCGGGATATCGTTGATGAGGCCCGCCACCATGCCGCAGGACCAGGCGCCTGCGTCCATATCGCCTTCCATCATGATGCGCGGATAGACGCCCGCCACCTGTTCGATGATGTCCTCGAACTTGAGATCGGCGCCTTTTTCCTTCTCGATCCTGAGCAGTTCCTCGACGGCGTCATTGGTCATCACGCGCTCGGTATTGCGCAAGGGCCGCATGACCAGCCTTGTGTCGAGTTCGGATGCGGCGACGATCGCTTTCTTCACGTTCTCGTGAACCGGCGCTTCCTTGGTGGCGATGAAACGGGTGCCCATATTCATACCCTCGGCACCCATCGCAAGGCTGGCGACCAGGCTGCGCGCATCGGCCATGCCGCCGCTGGCGACGAAGGGAATTTCCAGCTCGTCCGCTGCGCGCGGCAGCAGGATCATGTTGGGGATGTCATCCTCGCCGGGGTGGCCGCCGCATTCGAAGCCGTCGACGCTGACCGCGTCGCAACCGATCGACTGCGCCTTCAGGCTGTGCCGCACGCTGGTGCATTTGTGAATCACCTTGACCCCAGCATCCTTGAAGAAAGGCAGCACCTGCGCCGGGTTGTTGCCCGCGGTCTCGACCACCTTGACCCCGCCTTCGATGATGACGCGCACCAGGCCCGGATAATCGGGCGCGTTGACCGTCGGCAGGAAGGTCAGGTTCACGCCGAAGGGCTTGTCGGTCATGTCCTTGCAGCGCGCGATCTCGTCGGCGAGCTTTTCGGGCGTGCCCTGGGTGAGGCCGGTGATGATCCCGAGACCGCCCGCATTGGAAACGGCCGCCGCCATCTCGGCAAAACCGACATAGTGCATGCCGCCCTGGATGATCGGATGCTCGATGCCGAACATTTCGGTGATGCGGGTCTTCATAATGCTGCTCTTCCCTTGGTTGCTTTTCGCAACGGGTATCGGCGCGGAGGTCCGGTGTCTAGCGCTTCGCCAAACTCTCGAGCGCCGCCAGCAGCTCGGCACCGCTCGCCGTAAGGGAAAGCTCTCCGCCAAGCGTTTCGGCAAGGCCTTCGCGCTCCAGATCCTCGCCCGTGGGCGCGCGCATGACCCGCCCATAGCGGCCGCCGTGATAGATCAGCGGCGCAGCTTCGCGACGGTCAAAATCGACGACCTCGCCGAGGAAAATCGCATGATCGCCGCCTTCGTATTCGAAGCGGGCGCGACAGCCGAAGCGCGCCGCGCAGCCTTCGATCAGAGGCGCTCCTTCAGGCCCGTCCACCACCGCCAGTCCGGCGAACTTGTCCTCGCCCGGGCGTGCGAAGCGATCGGACATCGGCTGCTGATCGGCAGCGAGAACGTGCACCGCCCAACTGGTGGCATCGCGAAAGACGGGCAGTGTGCGCGACCGCAAGGAAAGGCTCCACAAGACCATCGGCGGATCGAGACTGACCGAGTTGAAGCTATTAGCGGTAAGGCCGAAGGGGCGCCCTTCCCCGTCTCGCGCGGTCACGATCGTAACACCCGTAACGAAACTGCCGAGCGCATCGCGGAAAGCCTGAGGATCGAACATCCCCGGCTGGCTAGGCGCGCGCGCGGGCAAGGGCAAGTGTCAGGCGGGAACGGAACAGCATTTCGAACGACGTCATGCGCGGCCGTGCGATCGACGAGGACCGCAGGGGCTCCACCGCCGCCCGATCTCGCACTCGCAGCAAATCGGGGGTTCGCAAGGCGGCTCGTCTCTGTCATGCGAGCGGCGAACAGTGTGAATAGGGGAAATACTCCAGCATGACCGACGCCGAACTGGCCGCTCATCTCGCCCAAGTGGCGGGCAGCATTCTGATCGAAGTCCGTGAAAGCGGCATGTTCGAAGGCAAGGCGCTGGGCCAGGCGGGCGACCAGACCGCCAACCAGTTTCTCGTTCACGCGCTGCGCGAACAGCGGCCCGAGGATGGCCTGCTGTCCGAAGAAAGCAAGGATACCGCCGAACGTCTTTCCAAAGAGCGCGTGTGGATCGTCGATCCGGTGGACGGCACCCGCGAATATGGCGAAGCGCGCACCGATTGGGCAGTCCATGTCGCGCTGTGCGTTGGGGGCAAGCCCGAAATCGGCGCGGTCGCCCTGCCCGGCCTCGGCACCGTGCTGCGGAGCGACGCACCGATCGCAGTGCCCGCCGCTGCCGAAAGGCCGCGCATGGTGGTCAGCCGGACCCGCCCGGCCGCGGAAGCCGTCGCCGTGTCCGAAGCCATAGGTGCGGAGCTGGTCGGCATGGGATCGGCTGGCGCGAAAGCCATGGCGGTGGTGCGCGGCGAAGCGGAAATCTACCTCCACACCGGCGGACAGTACGAATGGGATAGCGCCGCCCCCGCTGCCGTGGCCCTTGCGCACGGCCTTCACGCCAGCCGCAGCGATGGCAGCCCGCTGCTCTACAACAATTCCGATACCTACATGCCGGATCTGTTGATCTGCCGCCCCGAATGGGCCGAGCGGGTGCTAGCCGAGGTGACCAAGCTTTCGGCCTAGCCTTCGACCTGCGCCAGAAGCTGGCGCGCACGGGAGAGATGCGGGCGGTCGAGCATGCCGCCCTTCCAGCCGATCGTGCCCGCGCCCGGATTAGCTTCGAACAGCGCGATGATTTCGCGCGCTTCGGCGATCTCTTCCTCGCTCGGAGAAAAGGCCTCGTTGATTACCGGCACTTGCGCTGGATGGATGGCCAGCATTCCGCGATAACCCTGACGGCGAACCTCGATGGCACGCTTGCGCAGTCCTTCCAGATCGCGGAAATTGGTGTCGATCGTCTCGATCGGCATGACCTCCGCCGCCACCGCGCCGAGCAGGCACAGGCTGCGCGCCAGCTTGTAGGTGAAAGCGAAATCGCCATCGAAGTCGCGATTGCTCTGCGCCCCCAGCGAATCGGCGAGATCCTCGGCACCCCAGGTCATCGCCGCCAGTCGCGGTGCGCCGCCATAATCGCCGGTGGTAAACATGGCCGCCGCCGTTTCCGTGACCAGCGCGATGACCGGCGTCGAACCCGGCTCGATCCCGTTTTCTTTCTCGAGCGCGGTCATCCGGCGGTCCAGTTCCTCGACATCGTGCCGCCCGCGCGATTTGGGCAGCATGATCCCGCCGGGGCGCGCAGGCATGATCGCCGCGAGATCATCGGCCGTCCACTCGCCATCGAGCGGATTGACCCGGACCCACAGCCGGGCGCGTTCCTGCCCGCTTTTCGAACCAAGGAAATCCGCGATCGCAGCGCGGGCATCCGCCTTGCCGCTTTCGACCACCGCATCTTCCAGATCGAAGATCACGATATCGGCCTCGCCCTCGGCGGCCTTGGCCATCTTTTTGTTGCTGTCGCCGGGGGCGAACAGCCAGCTACGCATCCGCAATGTCGGTTCTGTTTTTTCGCTCATACGCGTGCTTGAGACGCAAAGGCCGGTATTCGTCAAGCATGCCCTAGCGTATTTCCGTGCACGTAAACTTTGCGGTATGCCTGTCGCCGAGATTCAGGAGAGACTCATGGCAACCCAGTTAGAACCCGACATCCATGCCGACGAGGATGCCTTCCGCACCGAAGTGCAGCAATTCCTCGCCGCCAACTTCCCCGACGAGCTCAAGAACAAGGGCAATGCGCTGGCCGGTGTCGACGGTCCGACCGACGAAACGCCTGCCCAGAAAGCCTGGCGCGAAGCGGTTGGCGAACGCGGCTGGGGCACGCCCACCTGGCCCAAGCAGTATGGCGGCGGCGGCCTGACCAAGGCGCAGGCCAAGATCATCGACCAGGAATTCGCCAAGGCGGGCGCCTACAACCCCATCGGCGGCATGGGCGTGATGATGTTCGGCCCCACCCTGCTCGAATATGGCAGTGAAGAGCAGAAGATGGAGCACATCCCGCCGATCTGCCGCGGCGAAATCCGCTGGTGCCAGGGCTATTCGGAGCCCAATGCCGGTTCGGACCTTGCGAACTTGCAGACCTTCGCCGAGGACAAGGGCGACCATTACATCGTCAATGGCCAGAAGACCTGGACCAGCGGCGGCCAGTGGGCCGACAAGTGCTTTGCCATCGTGCGCACCGACAAGAGCGACAAGCACCGCGGCATCAGCTTCATGCTGATCGACATGGATGCACCGGGCGTCGAAGTCCGCCCGATTACCATGATCAGCGGCACCAGCCCGTTCTGCGAAACCTTCTTCGACAATGTGAAGGTGCCCAAGGAAAACCTCGTCGGCGAGGAAGGCCAGGGCTGGACCATCGGCAAACGCCTGCTCCAGCACGAACGGACCAACATATCGGGTGGCGGACGTCTGGCCAGCATGATGGGCCAGAGCCTGGGCGATATCGCCAAGAAATATGGCGAAACCGATGCGGCGGGCGAACTCGCCGACAAGGTTCTGCGCGACAAGATCGCCGATTTCGAGATCCGCTGGAATTCCTTCCTGCTGACCGCCCGCCGCGCGGTCGAGGAAAGCAAGGCGCAGGGCGGTGTGTCCGAAATCAGCTCGGTGCTGAAAAAGCTCGGCACCAAATTGAGTCAGGAGCGCAGCGAGCTGCTGATCGAGATTCGCGGCCTCCAGGGCCTCGGCTGGGAAGGCGAGGAGTTCACCGACGGCGAACTCGAGGCGGTGCGCGGCTGGCTCTTCGGCAAGGCCACCACGATCTATGGCGGCTCCACCGAAATCCAGAACAACATCATCGCCAAGCGCGTGCTCGGCATGCTCGACCACCAGTAAGACAGGGAGCACGGAAAATGGCAGTTCTCAACGAAGAACAGGAAATGCTGCGCGATATGGCGCGCGACTGGGCGACCAATGAAAGCCCGGTGACCGAGTTTCGCAAGGTCCGCGCCAACGGCGAGCCGCATGCCTACAACAAGGACGCCTATGCCACGATGGCGGAGATGGGCTGGGCCGGGGTCATCATTCCCGAGGACCACGGCGGATCGGACTTCGGCTTCCTATCGGCCGGGCTCGTGGTCGAGGAACTCGGCAAGACGCTGACCGCCAGCCCGTTGATCGCCACGACCATCGCGGCAAGCGCGATCGTGCTCGGCGGAAGCGATGAGCAGAAGGCCAAGTGGCTGCCGAAGCTCGCCAGCGGTGAAACCGTTGCCACGCTCGCGGTGGACGAAAGCGCGCATCACGATCCCAGCGCGATCGAGGCAAGCGTTTCGGGTGGCAAGCTGACCGGCAAGAAAGCCTTCGTCCACGAAGCGCATGGCGCAGATCTGTTCGTGGTCGCGGCCAAGGACGGGCTCTATCTCGTCGAAAAGGGTGACGGCGTCTCGCTCACGACGCGCAAGCTCACCGATCAGCGCAGTCATGCCGACGTGAATTTCGATGGCGCGGCGGCCGACAAGCTCGAAGGCGGCGGCGACAGTCTGCTCGACGATGTGCTCGACCGGGCGCGCGTGCTGACCGCCGCCGAAATGCTCGGCATGGCGCAGCAGGTCTTCGATACCACACTCGATTATCTGAAGCAGCGCGTGCAGTTCAACCAGGTGCTCGCCACCTTCCAGGCACTGCAGCACCGCATGGCCGATCTGTTCGCCGATCTGGCGCAGATGCGCAGCGCGGTCGAGGCGGGTCTGCAGGCGGTCGATGGCGGCTTCGGCGTCGCGCGCGCAGCGACCATCGCCAAGGCGGAGGCCAACCGCGTGCTGCACACGATCAGCAATCAAGGCATCCAACTGCATGGCGGCATCGGCATGACCGACGAATACGATGTCGGCTTCTATCTGAAGCGCGCCCGTGTGCTTGAATCGGCCTGGGGCTCTTCGAGCTATCTCAAGGATCGATACGCCAAGCTCGCCAGCTATTGAGCGAGGCCCTCGCCTCATCGGGCGAAGACAATACGGCGCTCCCGGACGGCGATGTCTGGGAGCGCCATCGCCTTTTCATGGAGGCGAACCTCAAGCGCAATTACGCGACCAATCTGACGCATGGCGTCTTCGGCATGACGGGCTTTCGCCTTATCTATGCCCCCACCATCATTCCCGCCTATCTCTATCTGCTGACCGGCAGCGCGGCGGCGGTCGGGCTCGGCACCGCATTGCTGCAATTGGGCGGCACGGTCTCCCCAATCCTGTCGGGCGCGCAGGTCGAAAGCCGCAAGCGCATCCTGCCCTATGCCATCAGCGTCGGTTCGATGATGCGGGTTATGGTGCTGGCGCTGGCCCTCGCGGCATGGATGCTCGAAGGCACGGCGCTGCTGGTGGTGACGCTCGCCAGCTTCCTGCTGCTGGGCTTTTTCAGCGGCGCGCAGCGGGTGGCGTTCCAGATGCTGATGGCCAAGCTCATCCCCATCGACCGG
>CAMYIQ010000047.1 GCA_947258465.1 uncultured Erythrobacter sp. | reverse complement strand
CCGCCCGCAACCCGCCGTCCGAAAGGATCGCCAGCCAGGCTTCCAATCCGCCGCCATCGGACAGCCGCAGTGCGCGCAGGTCGCCGGCCGCATTCTCTGCAAGTTCGGCCAGCGCATAGACGCGGCCCTCGCGCATGTCGCTCGTCAGTACCGCCGCCTGGTCCGCACATTCGCCGCGCGAGAGGACCATACGCTCGCGCGCTTCCCCCGATTGCAGCACCAGCATCGCCCCCGAAGCACCCGAAATGCCGCGCAGTCGCGCGAGGAAGGTGTGCCATAGAGGTTGTTCGAAAACCCCGTCATGCAGGGGGACAAGAAGTTCTGTCTCTCCAAGATTGGGAATTCGCATAATCCGAGCAGATTACCTCCCATATGGGAGGTTCGCAAGCATGCCTGCATGTTAGCCAGCGCGGGTTCGAAGGACGATTTTATGACCGACACCACCACTCTGACCCATCTCCAGCGGCTCGAAGCCGAAAGCATCCATATCATGCGCGAGGTCGCCGCCGAGGCGGACAAGCCGGTGATGCTCTATTCGATCGGCAAAGACAGTGCGGTAATGCTGCACCTTGCGCGCAAGGCGTTCTACCCCTCGCCCCCGCCCTTTCCGCTGATGCATGTCGATACGACCTGGAAATTCCAGGATATGTATGCGCTGCGCGAAAAGGCCGCGCAGGATGCGGGGATGGAATTGATCGTTCACCGGAACCCCGAAGCCGAAGAGCGCGGGATCAACCCGTTCGATCACGGCCCGCTGCACACCGATATGTGGAAGACCGAAGGGCTCAAGCAGGCGCTCGACAAATACGGTTTCGACGCGGCCTTCGGCGGCGCGCGCCGCGACGAGGAAAAAAGCCGCGCCAAGGAGCGCATTTTCTCCTTCCGCACCGCAACCCATGGCTGGGACCCGAAGAACCAGCGCCCGGAACTGTGGAACCTCTACAACGCGCGCAAGAAGAAGGGGGAGAGCATCCGCGTCTTCCCTCTGTCCAACTGGACCGAACTCGACATCTGGCAATACATTATGGCCGAAAACATCGAGATCGTGCCGCTCTATCTCAGCGCCAAACGCCCGACCTACGAACATGAGGGCGGGCTGTTCATGGCCGACGATATCGACCGGCTCGAAAAGGTCATGGGCCACCGCCCCGAAATCACCGAACGATCGATCCGCTTCCGCACGCTGGGCTGCTTTCCGCTGACCGGCGCGGTCGAAAGCGAGGCGTCGACCTTGCAGGAAGTGGTGCAGGAAATGCTGCTGACCACCACCAGCGAACGGCAGGGCCGCGTGATCGATAAGGATGCGGGCGACGCATCGATGGAGAAGAAGAAGCAGGAGGGGTATTTCTGACGCGCCACGGAGTGCGCAGCGTTCCGAAGCGTCAACCCCGGAATTGAGCCGGGGCCGCGCTCCAAGCTCTCCCATTTCCGACAACGATCCCGGTTTCCGCTGGGATGACGGGACAAGAATTATGACCGACCCTATCTACCAGACCGACGCCCTCATCGCCGAAGATATCGAGGCCTATCTCGAGCAGCACCAGAACAAGTCGATGCTGCGCTTCATCACATGCGGCAGTGTGGACGATGGCAAATCGACTCTGATCGGCCGCCTGCTTTACGATTCGAAGATGATCTTCGAAGACCAGCTCGCCGCGCTGGAAACCGACAGCAAGAAGGTCGGTACGCAGGGGCAGGAAATCGACTTCGCCCTGCTGGTCGACGGGCTTGCCGCCGAGCGCGAACAGGGCATCACCATCGATGTTGCCTATCGCTTTTTCTCGACCGAGAAACGCAAATTCATCGTCGCCGACTGCCCGGGGCATGAACAATACACGCGCAATATGGTCACCGGCGCTTCCACCGCCGATGCCGCCGTGATCCTGATCGACGCGCGCAAGGGCGTGCTCGTGCAAACCAGGCGCCACAGCTTCCTGTGCCACCAGCTCGGCATCAAGAATCTGGTGCTCGCGGTCAACAAGATGGACCTGATCGATTACGACCGGGAAAAGTTCGACGCCATCGTCGCGGATTACGAGCATTTCGCGGAAAGCATCGGGATCGAAACATTTACCGCCATCCCGATGTCCGGCCTTGCGGGGGACAATATCACCACTCGGTCGGACAATACGCCGTGGTACGATGGCCCGGTGCTGATCGACCACCTCGAACAGATCGAGGTGCGCAGTGCGGCCAATCGCGACAAGGCCTTCCGCCTGCCGGTTCAGTGGGTGAACCGCCCCAATCTCGACTTCCGCGGATTCTCGGGCCAGATCGCCACCGGAACCGTGAAGCCGGGCGACATGCTGCGCTCGCTGCCATCGGGCAAAACCAGCAAGGTGAAGTCGATCGTCACCATGCCCAGCGGCGGTTCCGCAAGCGGTAGCGCTGCGGATGGCGAGCTGTCCGAAGCCGTCGCCGGCCAGTCGATCACGATCACGCTCGAAGACGAAATCGACTGTTCGCGCGGCGATGTGCTGGCAACCGCCGACAGCCCGCCCGAGGTCGCCGACCAGTTCGAAAGCACCATCGTATGGATGGACGACGAACCGTTGGTGGTCGGGCGCGCCTATTGGCTCAAGCTCGGCACGCAGACGGTCAGCGTGACCGTTGCGCACCCGAAATACGAGATCGACGTCAACAATCCGGCGGGCTCGGGGTCACATCTCGCCTCGCAGACGCTGCATCTCAACCAGATCGGCGTGTGCGAAATCACCACCGACAAGCGAATCGTGTTCGATCCCTACGCCGAAAACAGGGCGCTGGGCGGCTTTATCCTGATCGACAAGATCACCAACCACACGGTCGGGGCGGGCATGCTGCATTTCAGCCTGCGGCGCAGCCAGAACGTTCACTGGCAGCCGACCGACATTACCCGCGAACATCATGCCGGGATGAAGAACCAGACGCCGCGCGTGCTGTGGTTCACCGGGCTTTCGGGCTCGGGCAAGTCGACCATCGCCAACGAGGTGGAAAAGAAGCTGGCGATCATGAACCGCCACACTTTCCTGCTCGACGGCGACAATGTCCGCCATGGTCTCAACAAGGATCTCGGCTTCACCGAAAGCGACCGGATCGAAAATATCCGCCGGATCGGCGAAGTGGCCAAGCTGATGACCGATGCGGGCCTCATCGTTCTCACTGCCTTCATCAGCCCGTTCCGGGCCGATCGCCAATTGGTGCGCGACATGATCGATGCCGGCGAGTTCATCGAAATCCATGTCGATACGCCGCTGGAAGTGGCCGAAGAACGCGACGTAAAGGGGCTCTACAAAAAGGCCCGCGAAGGAAAGCTGAAGAACTTCACCGGCATCGACAGCCCTTACGAAGCCCCGGAAAGCCCCGAGATCCGGGTGAACACCGTCGAAATGACCCCGCAGGAAGCGGCCGATTACATCATCAGCAAGATCCTGCCGCTCAAATAGGCTTCGGGGGCCGTCACCATGGACGGCCCCCTCCGCGCAGGGCCCGGCATGGTGCTTACGCAGTCATCGCGTAAGCCGATGGGACAGCGCCGGGCGGTGCGCGGTTACTGAATGACCGACTGTTCCTGCGGAGTTCGGTTGCACCGAACGAGGCGATCCGGGCCGGGGTTCCTAAAACCGTTCCTGCGTCGACGGGGCATTGCCATGGCCGGGCACGAAACGCTCTGCCGAAAAGCTATGCGGCACCTGCGCACTTCCCCCATACAGCTCCTCATGCGGCGATGCTTCGGCAAAAGCCGCGGCCAGATTGAAGAGGTTGGTATGCGCCTCGTCCATTCCGTCCAGCGGGCAGGCCTGTAACGCCGAAAGCATGGCATCCAGGCGCGGCATCACGGCTGCATAAAGCGCAGCGAATTCCTCGGGCGAGGCGGACCACCGGATCGCATTGCGCCGATGCTCGTTCGGGCGCGCCCATTTGGCCGCGAATCCGGCCAGATCCTCGAACCCTTCGGGCATTTTGACAGTGTTGCTCATCGATATGTCTCCCTCAACCGGCAAGATACCGGTCATGCGTCCGGATGGCGTGTCGGATCAGGAATTCCTGATCCATCAACTGCATGTCTTCGATCGCGCCGGACCGAATGCCGGTGAATGTGTCCTCCATGGTGGCGGTGTCTTCCAACCAGGCGTTGCGATGCAGGGCATTCACATGGAGCTGCGCGACGCGTTCCGCCGCGTTTCTGGCCGGGCGAAAATAGTTGATGCCTTCCCACAATGTCCGGCCATGGCCGAGGGGCCAGAACTGGTGAGTGAAATAGGCCATCCCCGGATAGCCGCATCCCGCCGCGAGAT
>CAMYIQ010000046.1 GCA_947258465.1 uncultured Erythrobacter sp. | reverse complement strand
CCCATGAACCAGAAACGAGTCCAGGAACGGCTGGATTCCAGGCCATCGGAGCCTCCGATCGCGCCGGCATCGAGCCTCCACACGAAGCCGTGCGGCGGGGCGAGAATCTGGCGCGCCCGGAAATCGCGATAATTTGGATTGCGCTTGTCGCCGAGCCCGAGCTCGCCCTCCATCTCGAGTATGACAACGGACGAAAGCTGCGTGCCTGGCCTGATCGTGTAGTCGAAATAGCGTCTCGCCGCTTCCGGCAGGTCTTGTACCATCGCCCTGTCGAACCGTTCGGGGTTGGGTTTATCCGCTGCGGCAAGCTTGCCCCACACCGCCCTTTCGATGTGTGCGTCGTTCCGGCGCCAGAAAGCCAGCGATGCCAAACTCACGGCGACCATCACTGCAAGCACAATCAGGATCTTCGACATGGTCTGACTCATCGGGGTTCGAGTGGGGCGCCGGGCCGATGTTGGAATGTACCGGTCTCCGATACAATGCGATACGGCTCGAAATCGCGTTACGAACGGCCGTTTTGCTCGTCCAGTAACAATTCCGCGCGGCGCCGCGCACAGTGTTCGGCTTCAACCTTGCGCACCGGTGGTAACCCACCGAAACCGTACCCGCGCGCGGCGTCCGACGCGGGTCGGACACCGGCGATCCCGAGTCTGTGATGAGAGCTATTCACCACGCGGCGGATCGTCTCAATGGCTGGCTGGTAGCTCGTCGCCAGCAAGCTCCGATCGCATCCGATCTGGCGGATCTGGACGAGCTTTCCACCTTGGCGGAGCGAGACCCGCGCGCTTTGCTCCGCCCGGTCGAGCCGGCGGTGATCGCGTTCGATCCTGAGGAGGGCGTACGGAGCAAGGTCGAAACCTTTGCCTTCGCCTCACCAGCTCCCTCCGGCGACAGTGCCAATGACCGCGTGCATGGCGAGCGTTGGCTTGCGGCGGATCGGACATCGAAATCGGCCATCGTGATGCTGCATGGTGGCTTTGCGCCGAGCTGGTTGGCCGAGCGTCTCATGGCCCATCCTTTCTTGGTCAAAGGAATCGATGTCTTCGTCATCGCGCTACCCTGGCATATGGACCGGGCACCAAGCTCGTCCGGCTATAGTGGGCAGTATCTTCTCAGTGGCGATGTCCCGCGCCTCGTTCGCGGCTTCTCCCAGGGGGCACACGACGCAGCAGCACTGGTGCTGGCCTTGCGGCAGCAGGGCTATCGACGAGTATTCGTCAGCGGAATCAGTCTGGGCGGCAACATTGCAGCGCAGACCGCCTCGCTTGCTGTGCTCGACGGGGTGTTTCTACTGATCCCCGCCGTCGATCCATTCCAAACCATTTTCCGGTCGCCCATCGGCGCGGGAATGGCGCGCGCCGCCAGCAATGCGGGATTCGACGACAGAGAGATCGAACGAGCCATGCGGCTGGTTACTCCGCATTTTGCCGGTCTACCGAAAAGCAATCCCAATGTGTTTCGAGTCGTTCACGGCACCTATGATCTGTTTTGTTCCGCGGAAGCGATAGAAGAATTCGTCCAGGCCTGGAGCATCACCCAGGTGCAGAGTTTGAAGGTGGGGCACCGCACCTTCGCTATCAACTTTCGCCAGACCGCAAGATTGCTTGCGCACGATGCAGGCACCTAGCGTCCGACAGGAAGCCCTATTTATGACCAGAACCACCCTGAAGCCTTCAACGATGCATCGCATCCTCGCCAGTCCCTTGGGCCGGCCACTCGCCAGTGGGGTCTTCAACGATCTCAAGCTGGCGATGCTGCCGCGCGAATTCCGCATGGCGCGGGCAAGGGCCGTGGCCTTTCAGCATGACGAGCCAGAGGCTTTTCTTGCTGCATTGGGCGCCGACCAGGACGCGAAACGCAAATTGGTCGCGCCTGCGGCAAGGGCGCTCACCGAGCTTGCTCTTCGGCGCAAGGCGCTGCGTCCCGTCGACGAGACATGGGAGCGAGCGTTGTGGGGAAACCTGTCCGTCGACGCATCGGACCTCGTCGCGCTCGAGGAGGAGCGGCGCTCGCTGTCGGAACGGGCGATCAAGCCCGGCATGCTGTTTCGCTTCCTTTGGAACGAATCCAGCATCGCGCCGACCGGCTTCTCCGTGCCGACACCAGTGCTCGCTCTGCAGCGTTCCGCAGATTGGCTTGCCAATCCGGCGGAGCTCTATGCCGCTCCTGCCGATCCGGGCGAAATCACGCGGTCGAACGCCCTCCCGGGACCGGTCGGCGAGGAATACCTTCTTCGGTTTCGCTCGCCATCGGCATTCACGAACGGCGATGTCGTAACCGCGCGTGTCTATGACCCGGCGCCCGGCAAGGCAGATGTTCCCAGCTTCATATTCGGTAGCGGCTTGGGAATGTCATACGACCTCATCCGCTACTGGCCGGAAGAAGACTACATGGCCCGGCGGCTGGCCGCGCGGGGCATCCGGACGTTTCTGCCGGAATCGCCCTGGCACGGGCGGCGCGAACGGCCCGGATGCTATAGCGGGGAGCCTTATCTGGCCCGCGCGCCGGTTTCGATCTTCGAATTGTTTTCTGCGCAGTGCCAGGAGGCGGCAATCCTCGTGGCGTGGGCGCGCGAAAACGGATCGCGCAAAGTGGGTGTGGGCGGCGTCAGCCTGGGAGGCTTGGTGACGCAGCAGATCGTCGGCCATTGCGGGGCCTGGCCGGAAGCCATGCGTCCGGACATGGCTTTTGTCGGCGCCGGTTCCGGCCATGTCGATCAGGTCGTTGCCTTGGGGCATCTTTCGAAACTTCTCGGGCTGACCGACGCAGTCCGGCAGGCTGGCTGGACCGACCAATTGCTTGCGGAGCTGCGCCCGCTGCTCGACCCTCCCGATACGCCATCCATCGATCCGGAGGCTATTCTGGCCTGCCTGGGCACGCGCGATAGCTCCACGCCTTTTCACCTTGCCAGCGATTTGCTCGATCGATGGCGGGTGCCGGAGGGAAACCGTATCATTCGGGATGCGGACCACATGGCGCTTTACACCTTCCTCATCCGCAAACCCGACGTTGCGGATCGGATCGCCGCGCGCCTTTTGTCAGATGCTGTGTGACCAGGTTTTACGTGTCGCTGGCCGCTTGCGGTTGGGCCTGATCTCTTAACGGCGCGTATTCCGGCAGGAAAGTGCGGGTATAGGCTTCACGGGCGCGGCGCGCCTGCTCGTCCAGCTCGGTCGTTATGTAGCCATGCCGATGGACCGAGAGCGTCCAGATCGCATCGTTGACGACCAACATCTCGGTAAGCCGGTCGACGAGGTTGGGAATTTCCGGGATGGCGAAGAGTTTGGTGAGTTCGAGTGCCGACAATTCGGCGAGCTGCCGGTCGACCTCGAGATCGCGCGCGCGGATGGTTGCGGACAGGCCCGAGCCCAAGAGCAGGCGTCTGGCCGCCTTCCTTTCGTTGAACCTGTCTCTCGCTTCGGAGAAGCGAAAGGCGTGCAATTCCTGCCAGCTCGCAATTCCGGCTGGAGGATCGCTGTCCATGTCACGCACGAACTCGCGATAATAGCGCTCGGCCAGGGCGACGAAGACGAGACTCGCATCGGGAAAGAAGTGGTAGATCGACGCTGGCGGCACGCCTGAGGATTCAGCGAGAGTATATACGCTGATATCGTCCGGCTCCTTGTCTTCGAGAAGCGCGGCCGCCGCATCGAGAATGGCGTCGAAACGCTTGCGGCTGCGCTCCTGTCGCGGTTCGCGATAGCCGGAT
>CAMYIQ010000045.1 GCA_947258465.1 uncultured Erythrobacter sp. | reverse complement strand
GTCGCGCCCCATGCCCGACAAGAGTACCGCCGCGACATGTCCGTCGTAAGCTTCGGCCAGCGTCTCGAACATCGGATCGACAGATGGCATGCACCCGCTTTTGACCGGATGGTAAGCCAGTCCCAGCACGCGGCAACCGGCCGATTTGCGGGCAACCATATGGCCGTGGCCCGGCGCGATATAGATCTTGCCCCGCTCGATCTCGATCCCTTCATCCGATAGGATCGCCTCACGTCCTGCCGCCAGTTTCATTTGCTGCGCGAAGACCGGAATGAAGCTGGCGGGCAGATGCTGGGTGATCAGGATCGGCAGATCGAAATCGGCCGGTATCTGGCGCAGGAACAGGTTCAGTGCGTGGATGCCGCCCGTCGAAGCGCCGATGGCCACGACTTTGGGTGGCTTGCCTGCCCCCTTCCTGGTTCCCGATGCCCGGACCATATCGGTCGGGCCGGGTTCCGAAACGCCCTTGAGCGCCCGGATCTTGTCGAGGAGGGTGGATTTGTATTCATCGTCGAAGCCGCCGGGGCGGGGTTTGAGCATGGTGTCCGCAGCGCCCAGCGACAGGGCGCTTACGGTTGCTTCCGCGCCATCGGCGGTGAGCGAGGAAATCACCAAAACCTGCGTATCGGGCGCCGCTTCGAGGATTTTGGGCAGCGCTTCCAATCCGCCCATTCCCGGCATTTCCAGATCCAGCAGCATCACGTCCGGCCTGGCCGAAGCGAGTTCGGCGAGGCCGCTTTCCGCAGTGTTTGCGGTTGCGACGATGCGCATGTCGCTTTCCCGCGCGATCATGCGCGAAAAGACCGTGCGGACGGTGAGCGAATCGTCGACGATCATGACTCTCACCGGATCGGCGCAGGGCTTGCCCGTTATATCCGATGTCAGGTCTGCGGAACTGAAGAGTGCGCCCATTTCGAGCCCCCTCAGGCCATTCCGACAAGCTGGAGCTTGATCTGCAGGGTTTCGTGATCGAAGGGCTTCATGACGTATTCGTCGGCCCCCGCGCTGATCGCCTCGCGAATGTGGGCGACATCGTTTTCCGTAGTGCAGAACACCACCTTGGGCTTGTCGCCGCCCTCGCGCTGTCGCAACTGGGTGATGAATTCGATGCCGGTCATGACGGGCATGTTCCAGTCCAGAAGGACCACGTCGGGCATGCCGTCATTGCACTTGTCGAGGCCTTCCTGGCCGTTTTCAGCCTCTTCGACAGTGAAGCCGAGAGTTACGATAATGTGCCTCGAAACCTTCCGGATGACGCGCGAATCATCGACGATAAGGCAGGATTTCATTTCTATGACCGCTGGAGTGTTCGACTGGTTGCTAGCGTCGGTAGGTAACTATTCGCTTAAGCTGCCCGGGCCACGGGGCCGGCCACGAGCGCATCGACATCGATCAGCAGGGTGGGACCGCAATCGGTTTCGACCATTCCCCTCGCGGCCATCTGCCATCCGGGACCGAAGCCCCCCGGCACTTCGATCGGGTCGCTGCGGGCTTCGCCGACATCGTATGCTTCTTCGACCAGCAGGGCGTAGGAATGCCCGCCGACTTGAACGACTGCCGCTCGGCGGCCGGAACCCCGATCTTGCCCGCCAAATCCCAGCGCGATCTGGCAGTCTATCACGGTGAGCGCCTGGCTGCGCATGGCGGTCAGGCCGAGAATGAAATCGGGCGCCCCGGGAATGGGCGTGATTTGATCGATCTCGATCACCGACTGGACGCGGGCAGCAGAGATCGCAGCGCGCCGCCCTGCGATCAGGCACATCAGAAGAAGGTCGTTCATGCCGTTTTCCCTACTCGGGCTCGTTTCAAGGCGTTCAGCAGCGCCTCGCGGTCGTATCGATAAATACTCTCATCGTCGTTCTCGGCCGGCGCGGGCTCCGGGCGCAGGCGAATGACATGGCGGGCGGGGGACGCCATCGGCGAATCGTCATCGACCAGTTCGATGGCGACATCGGTTTGTTCCTCCGCCTCGGTCGACACGCGATAGCCGGCCGCCTCGACCAGCGGTTCCAGGATGGTGCGCGCCCAGTCGCTGTTCGCAGGTAGGCGGCAGGATGCCGTCCGACCGGCCTTGCGAGCGGTGCCCTGGGCCGCGAACAGCCCATGGCCGTCGATGACCGGAACCGGTTCGCCGCCGATAAGCGTAACGCCTTCGACAGCGGGATCGGCACTGGAAGGAACGATTTCGCCTTCCATATCGGCGGCGTCGAGCACTTCGCTGACGGCATAGACCACTTCGTGTTCGCCATCGGACAGGCGCAGGAGGCGGCATCGCTTGTCCGGCAACTCGCCATACTCCAGCCCGAGAAGCGAAAAGATGGCACCGTCGATCACCGCCTGCTTGCGCGATCCCTCGATATCGATCGCCTCGCGGGAAATAGTGTCGATCCTGCGGACCAGTTCGAGACGAACGGCGCGGCGGCGTCCGTCGAGGCCGGTGAACAGCATGACCGGCCGGGCCTTGCGTTGTTCGGTCTGTTCGTCCTCGGGCAATGTTCGGGCCACGCTGCGCATTTCGTCGACCAGCCGGTGCGTCTGGGCAATGCTGGGAAGGTCCAGAAGCATCATGGGCCGCCCATCGTCCAGCAGGGTCGTGCCGGCATAGAGGCCGGTTTCCATAATGGCGGGAGCGATCGGTTTCACCACCACATCTTCGTGATCGTAAACGCGGTCGACCGCGAGGGCGAAGACATCGTTCGAGGCCAGGCGGATGAGAACGAGCGTCATGCTTGCCCAATCGACGCTTCCGGGTCCCTCGCTTCCGAGAATTTCGCCCAAAGCGAGGCAGGGCACGCGTTTGCCTCTGAAAGTGACGAGGCGGCGGTCTCCGGCCTCGGCGAAGTCGACATGGTCGCTGGAGCCGAACACGATCTCTTCGACATAGCTTCGCGGAATGGCATAGCGCTGGCCGCCGCTCCCGACGGTCAGCGCGGCGATGATGCTCAGCGTCAGCGGCAGTTTGAGATGAAAGCTGGTGCCTTCGCCTGGTTTGGTCGTGACGTCGATCGAGCCACCGACGCGTTCGATATTGGCGCGCACCACATCCATGCCCACGCCGCGTCCCGACACCGAACTGACCTTCTCGGCAGTGGAAAGGCCCGGTTCGAAGATAAGGTGGTGTTTGCGCCTGTCCGACATCTCGTCGATTTCGGCCTGGCTGTAGATCCCGGCGGTCACGGCTTTGGCTGCCAGGCGATCCGCATCGATACCGCGGCCATCGTCGCTGATCGCCAAGGTTATTTGGTTGCCCGACTGGCGGGCGGCGAATTTGAGCAGTCCGATCTCGTGCTTGCCGGACTTGATACGCTCGCCCGGTCCTTCCAGGCCATGGTCGATCGCATTGCGAATGATGTGGGTCAGGGGATCGCGGACCATTTCGATCATCTCGCGATCCAGCTCGACCTCGCCGCCTTCGAAATCGACCATCACCTGCTTGCCGAGTTCGGTCGACAGA
Source organism: uncultured Erythrobacter sp. (assembly GCA_947258465.1). GTDB lineage: Bacteria > Pseudomonadota > Alphaproteobacteria > Sphingomonadales > Sphingomonadaceae > Qipengyuania. The sequence continues at coordinate 12,832 of CAMYIQ010000045.1, read as the reverse complement.
TCGCGCACCAGGCGGGGCAGGGAAGTGAAGAGATGTTCGAGCCGCTGCATGCGCATGCGCGTGATGGAGCTGCGAACTTCGGCGAGAATGGTGCTCAGACGATCGAACGGGCCGTCGATCTCGGGATGTTCCCCGGCGTCGCGCAATCGGCGGGCAAGATCGTTGCGGGCCAGGACCATGTCGGACACGCCCTTCATCACCTCGTCGAGCAGTTCGGTCGGCAGGCGAATGGTGCGCTGGACGCTTGCACCGCGCGCCGCTTTGGGGGCAGCATCCGCCTTGCCCTCGGCGGGCGATGCGGCTGCGGCCTGTGGGGTTTCCGGCGATTTGTGTGCTTCGTCCAGAGACATGCCAAGCGCGTCGCGATGCGGGTTCAATGCAGCGATCAGTGCATCGTCGCCGCCGTCGGGATGGTCTTCTCCCGCCTCGATCGAGTCGATCATTTCGCTGATGCGATCGATGATCGCGAGCACGGCGGAAACGAGACCCCTATCGGCCTCGCGGCGACCGGCGCGGCAATCGGCCAGCGCGTCTTCAGCCGCGTGGCTGAGCTTTTCCAGCCGCGGAAAGTCGAAGAAGCCGCAATTGCCCTTTACCGTATGGACGAAGCGGAAAATGGTATCGAGCCGCGCCCTGTCCGACGGATCGGCTTCCCAGGCGACGATTTCACCGCCGCTCGCTTCCAGCATTTCCCGGGTTTCCGCGACGAAATCCGCCAGCAGGTCATCCATGATACAAGGCCCCTCGTACGATCGGGAAAGGCTATGGACCAGGATGGTTAACGTTTGGTTTGACTAGCGGCGTCCATCGTCGGGGCCGGAACGCAGCACTCTCCAGACCACGAAAGCCGCAAGGATGCCGCCCGCCAGATTGGCCACCAGTTCGGCGGCATAGATCGCATCAGAGCCCCATTCGGCCCTGAGAACCCAGCCCAAAGGCAGCATGACAAGGAATACGCGCGCGGCGCTCTGGGCCAGAGCGAAACCGGCGCGGTCGACCGCGTTGAGCGCGCCATTGGCCACGATCAGCAGGCCGAACCCGACATAGCCCCACACCGAAATTTCGAGATAGCGCGTGAACTGTTCGATGACAGCGGGGTCTTCGGTGAAGAACCGCGCGAACCAGCCGCCCGTGGCATAGAGCAATACCGCAATGCCGAGGCCGTAGGCGATGCAGAACAGGCCCGACCACCACATCGCCCGGCGCGATCGGTCGGCGCGGCGGGCGCCCCAGTTCTGGCCCACGATCGCTCCGATCGAGCCGGACAGCGCGAGCAGGGGGACGACCGCGAAGCTCTGCAACCGCCCCGCCGCGCCGAAGCCCGCAACGGCGGATTCGCCTTGGCTCGCAAGCAGTGCAGTCAGCACCGAAAGACCGATCGGATTGATCGCATTGGAAAAGGCCGCCGGACCTGCCACCGACAGGATCGCCTTGCTCGAAGCACCGACATCGCAGTCGCGGATCGCGGCCGGGTGAATCTGCAACTGCGCGCCCTTGATCAGCCATAGGGCGACGAGAATGGCGATGAAGAACCCCGCAATCGTCGCATAGGCCGCGCCCGCCACACCGAACCCCGCGAAGCCGAAGGCCCCGGTAATCAGGATCGGGTCGAGCACCCAGTTGGCGAGCGAGTAAGTGATCGAGACATAGCTGGTTTTGCGCGCCTCGCCCTGTCCGCGCAGCACGCCGTTGAGCCCCATTTGCAGAAGCATGACCGGCAATCCCAGCGCATAAGGGCGCATATATTGCCCGATCAGAGGGAGCAGGTCTTCCGATGCCTGCATCAGGCGGAACAGCGGATCGAGCAGGCCATAGAGAAGGAGGCCGAGGACCACGCCGGTCGCCAGCGCGAACACCGCGCCGAAATTCGCCCGCCGTTCGGCCCGCGCCGGATCGCCTTCGCCCAGCGCCCGGGCAATGACCGAATTGATCCCGACCATGACGCCGACACCCAGGCTGGAGAGCGCGATGGTGATCGGGAAGATGAAGCTGACCGCCGCCAGCTCTTTCGCCCCAAGCTGGCCGATGAAATAAGCATCGATCAGGCCGACCGACATGATCGCCGCGACGCCGAATATCATCGGCATGGTCTGGTTCACGAGGTGGCCGCGAATGCTGCCGCGGGTCAGTTTTGCCATCTCGCTCATCGCTTGGGGCGGTAGCGGGCAGCGGCGAGCTTGCCTAGCGCGGAGTCCTGCCCGCTTGCGAACCGCCGCATCCTCATGCGATACAGGTCTCGAAACAAAACCCCTTACGGAGAGACGACGCCATGGCCACCCAGATGAAGACGCGCGATTTCGAATGCAGCGATGCCGAATGGCAGGCGCGGCAGGACCTGGCAGCGTGCTATCGCATTTTCGAACATCTCGGCTGGGGCGAAAGCATCTACAACCACATCTCGGTTGCCGTGCCGGGCGAGGACGACACTTTCCTGATCAACCCCTTCGGGCTGCTCTATGACGAAGTGACCGCTTCGAACCTCGTCAAGATCGATGTCGAAGGCAACAATGTCGGCCCTTCGCAATATATGGTCAACAAGGCGGGTTTCACCCAGCACGCCTATTTCCATAAGCATCTCGGCGAGCGGGCCACTGCGATCTGCCATGTGCACACCACCGCTACCATGGCGGTGTGCAGCCACAAGGACGGGCTGGTCCCGACCAATTTCTACGCCTGCAATTTCCAGAACCAGATCGGCTATCACGATTTCGAAGGCGTCACGGTTCGCCCGGAAGAGGGTGAGCGGTTGGTCGAAAACCTTGGCGATCACTCGATCCTGATGCTGCGCAATCACGGCCCGGTGGTGATGGACAAGACCATTCCCGGCATGTTCGTGAAAATGTGGGCGCTACAGCGTGCTTGCGAAATCCAGATCGCCACGCTCAGCCAGGGTTCGGCCAACATCGTCCCGCAGGAGGTGGTCGACGTGCACCAGCGCGACCTGTCCGTGATGCAGTCGCAGGGCGGGGCGGGCGTATTCGATTTCGAAGCGTGGAAGCGCCGCGTGTCGAAGATCGACGATAGCTGGAAATACTGACGCCTAGCGCCGGGGCGCCCGCCGCATGACCAGCATGACCGTCAACGGGAAGCCGATGCGCTTCCTGATGGATCCGGATACGCCGCTATTATGGGCGCTGCGCGATGCCGCCAATCTGACCGGCACGAAATTCGGGTGCGGCGAGGGCGATTGCGGGGCCTGCATGGTCCATGTCGACGGCGAGGCGCTGCGATCGTGCCTGATCACCATTGCCGAAGCGGAAGGGCGGTTCATTACCACGATCGAGGGGCTCAGCCGCGATCGGTCGCACCCGGTGCAGCAGGCGATGGTGGCGGAACAGGCGATCCAATGCGGCTATTGCACGCCGGGGATCGTCATGGCGGCGAGTGCTCTTCTGGCAAAAACGGCGGCGCCGACCGAGGCGGAAATCAAGGCCGGGATACCCAATCTTTGCCGCTGCGGCGTATATCCGAGACTGGTCCGCGCCATCCAGCGCGCGGGCCGCGTGGCCCGGCGCAGCGAGACGATCAGTGCCGCTCCAGCGCCCGGTATCAATGCCGGGGACGCCGCGCGAGAAGTCCCCGCGATCAGCGCACCTGCGGACCAGTCGGACTAGGGTGACGAAGGCGACACCCTGTCACCCGGGTTTTGCGACCCGATCACTCTGAAACAAAAGAGTAATTCCGGGATGCGGGCGGGTGACATGTGGCGCCAGCCCCCCCCCGGGGCAGCACGGCACAACAGGAAACGGCGGGCACCATAGGTACCCGCCGCTCGTGTAGGAAAGCCTGTTATCTTCCGCGAAGGCGGAGGCTTTCGTCAGATTTCGAACCGCACACCGATCCGCGCGCTGAAGGGTTCGGCGGGCTGGATATTGTTGTTGCCGTGCGCGCTCGGATAGTAGGTTTCGTCGAACAGGTTCTCGATGTTGAGCTGGACGCTGAACCGGTCGTTGACCGTATAATAGGCCGCCGCATCGACACGCCAGTAGCTCGGCAGTTCGACCGTGTTCGAGAAGCTGGCGTACTGATCCGCCTGATGGATCACGCCGAGGCCGAAACCGAGTGCTTCGGTTACGTCGAAGCGGTTCCAGGCAGCGATTTGGTGCTTGGGCGTCTGCTGGAGGCGCTGACCGGCGGGGCCGAAGCTGCTGGCCGTGCGCAATTCGCCGTCGAGATAGGTGTAGCCGATATTGGCCTTCCAGAAATCGGTGATCTCGCCCACGGCGCCGATTTCGAACCCGTCGACGCGGCTCTCGCCCGTCAGCGTGGTGTTACCGAGAGTGTCGGTGAAGGGCGTCTTGCTGCGATCGAGGCGGAAAATCGCCGCCGTCACCAGCACCTTGTCGAGCGGCGCCCATTTGAGGCCGAGTTCGTAATTGGTGAACTTCTCAGGCTCGAACTGCGCCGAGGTTGGGCTGAGCAGGAGGAACTGGTCGCCCGCCTGCGGCAGGAAGCTCTCCGCATAAGAGGCGTAGATCGACAGGTCCGGGTTCGGCTTGACGATCAGGCCGAGGCGTGGGCTGACCTTTTCGTCCACCCGGTCGCCGCTGATGCCGGTGTTCACATTGACGGTCTCGAGATCGAAGCGATCCCAGCGCAGGCCGCCAACCAGTTCGATATGATCGCCGATCTGGAGCTGTTCCTGGATGTAGAAGCTGAGTGTTTCGAGCTGCGAATCCCGCAGGCGCGCACCCACGTTGAGCGCAAAGGGCGGCACGAAAATCGTGTCGGCCAGCGGGGTTTCGTTGGGATCCAGTCCATTCGGGTCCGGCGCGCGGGTGAAACTGACCGTGTCGCGACCATTGAGCGTATCCTGGCGGCTGGCCTCGAAGCCCAGCAGCAAGGTCGATTCGATCGTGTCGCTACCGGTCTGCCAGACGAGGTTGCCTTGGCCGATCCAGTTTTCGCGATTGGTGTAGTCGCGATAACCGCCGAGGAAGACGGTGTTGTCTACCGTATCGACGCCGGTTGGCAGGATATTGGCATAGACCTTGTCGTAATCGGCATATTGCACGGTGGCATTGGCAGTCAGACCGCTGCCGAAATCGTGTTCCAGGCGGACGCGGCCGATATGAACCTGCGCTTCGGCTTCGTTGAAATCGCGATCGCCGAAGAAAGTGTCGTCGAAGCCGCGCAGCGGGCTGGTGCCGCCGACCGATGGCACGCCGCGATCGGTGACGCGCTTGTCATCGTCATACGTATAGCTGGCGATCAGCGTGGTTTGCGGCCCCACCTGAGCGGTCAGGGTCGGCGATATGCCGAAAAAGCGGCCTTCGTAAAAGTCGCGGTGGCTGTCGAATTCTTCGTAGGTGCCGTTCACGCGCAATGCGACGCCATCGGACAGCGGCTGGTTGACGTCGGCCAGCAGGGCGAAGGCCCCGAAGCTGTCTACCGACGCCTCGCCAGAGATGGCCTGACCCGAAAGCTTGGCGCGCTTGGCCACGCGATTGATGGCGCCGCCCCCCGCGCCGCGACCGAAGATCAGCGCGTTGGCGCCCTTGAGCACTTCGACCCGTTCGATGTTGTAGAGCGAGCGGTAATATTGCGCATCGTCGCGCAGGCCGTCGATATAGAAATCGGCGGTGGTTTCCTGGCCGCGAATGAACACTTCGTCGCGGTGGCCTTCGCCGGTTTCCATGCTGATGCCGGGGACGTAGCGCAGCGCTTCATTGAGCTGATGGATCGCCTGATCCTCCAACTGATCCTCGGTGATAAAACTGACGCCCTGCGGAACGTCGATTAGCGGGGTCGGCGTCTTGGTCGCGGTCGAGCCGTCATCGGTATCATAGCCCGTCCCGCGATCGCCGGTAACGACGATGTCGGTCGGCAGATAGTCGCGTTCGGGCTGGTCTCCATCGCGTGCTTGGGCAGCGCTGGCTGTGAAGACGAAGGCTGCACCGGCGAGAAGCGCGGCGCGCGAGACTTGATCCCTCATAATGTACTTTCGAATCCTGCGAATGATTATCAATTGCTCGCGGCCTGCTATTGAGAGCTATTCGCATTTGCAAGCTTCATCTGCGTGAAAAAATCGCAAGGGTCGCTTTCACTGATCGCAACACTCGCTTAGGCGACGGCGCGAAAGAAGGAGATTCGACCCATGAAAGCGACCATCTGGCACAATCCCAAATGCGGCACGTCGCGCAAGACGCTCGCCATTCTCGAAAACCTTTCGAAGGTGGATGTCGAGATTGTCGAATATCTCAAGAACCCGCCCAGCGCCGAAAAGCTCGCGCAGCTATACAAGGATGCGGGTATCACCCCGCAGCAGGGGCTGCGCCTGCGCGGAACCGACGCCGAGGAGCGCGGCCTGCTCACGGCTGACGATGCAACCGTGCTGGCGGCCATGGCGGCGGAGCCCATTCTGATCGAACGCCCCCTGGTGGAGACCGAAAAGGGCGCGCGCCTGTGCCGTCCGCAGGACCGCGTGCTGGAAATCCTCTAGCCGCTCAGCGCCGGTCGAGCGTTAGCGTGCTGTCGGCCTGCAGCGCCCGCGAGCCATAGGCGAATACGACCAGGCACAGGGCGACGATCAGGCCGAAGCCCAGCCAGTCGGAATAGTTGTAGAGCCAGACGCCGAGCGCCGGGGCGTAGATGAAACTCGCCCCGGCGACCGAGGCAGTGACGCCCCCGGCCTGGCCCTGTTCGGCCCGCGAGACCGCGAGCGATGTGCCCGAAGTATTGCCCGGTCGAAACAGGCCGAAACCCAGCGACGCGATCGAATAGCCGAGCGCGATCGTGTGCAGGTTCTGTCCCACGCCCAGCACTACTGTACCGAACGCGGCGATGGCGATCCCCCATAACGATGCGGCGCGCGGCCCCAGATTAAGCCGCGGGATGAGCCCCCATTGGGCAAGCAGCGTGGCAATGGCACCGGCCATGAGGACAAGACCGACCGGCCCTGCCCCGGCAGTCGGATCGCCGCGCAGTCCCAGCCGGTCCAACACGAGGAAGCCTGCGATCCCGAGGATCATCGCCTGGGCATGCCCGCCGATCAGACCCGAGATGACCCAAGGGCGCAGGCGCGGTTCGAACCAGCGCAATTTCGCCGGAACGGCCTCGCTCTCTTCCTGCTCTTCTTTCGAAACCTCTGCGGTTGGGCTGCCCGAATAGGGCGCGTCATAGGCACTGCCACGAGCCGGAAACTGGGGCACGTCGTCGGGCAATCGCAAGCGCAGCGCAATCAGCGTGACCAGGCCGATCAAAGCGAAGATAAGGAACGGCCCGGCAAGCCCGAAGAAGGGAAGCACCATAAGCGGAGCGAGCGCGGGGCCGATCACCGTCCCCAGGCCGAAGCTGGAGGCGACCAGCGAAAGCGCCTGCGTGCGCTCCGACCGGGGCGTGCGGCTGGCGACATAGGCCTGGACCGCAGGCGGCGCGGCGCTGCCGAACCCGCCATAGAGGCTGCGGGCCGCCGCAAACAGCAGCAAGGCCCAGAAGGCGGGCAGAAGCCCGGCGAGGCCCAGCCACAGCATGATGCCGCACAGCAGGAAGCTGGCAATGAAGCCGAGCATGCCGAGCGCCATCATCGCCTTGCGCCCACGCCGGTCCGACCGCTGCGCCCAGATCGGGGCGCAGATCACCCACAACAGCGCCGACCAGCTATAGGCCAGGCTGATCCACACATCGTCGACGCCCAGCGATGTCCCGATCGAGGGCATGACCGACTGCATTGCCGTATTACCCGCCGCAGTGGTCAACATGACTGTGAAAAGCAGCGCCATGCGCCCACGCGGAATGGCGCGCTGTCCGGCCGCCGGAGGCGCCGTACCAGAACTGGCGGGGTCGAGGTCTGCCATTGTGAGGGCGGTAGGGCGGTGCCGGTCAGCTTGCAATGGCGCAGCGAGCCTGCCAGACCGCCACCCCAAGGAAACAGTCACAGGGTTTGCGATTTTGACCGGACATCAGGGCTTTGGCGTTATCGAGCGCACGAGCTTGCGCAAGCGCGCGGCGCGGCTTTTCGGCCAATGGGGCGTGTTCTTCCGCGGGTTTCTCGAAGAGCCGCGCATGGTCGGCTCGATCATTCCATCCTCGCGCTTCACCATCCGCAAAATGCTGGCGCCGGTCGATTGGGACCGGTGCGAGGTTTTCGTCGAATACGGGCCGGGTGTCGGAACCTTCTGCCAGCCTGTCCTCGATCGCCTGCGGCGCGACGGCACGCTGATCGTGATCGATACCAACCCGCTCTATGTCGATTATCTCAAAAAGCACTTTAAGGACAGTCGTTTCCACGCCGTGCACGGTTCGGCCGCCGATGTGGTCGAGATCGTCGAGGCGCATGGTCACAACGGGGCGGACTACGTTCTTTCCGGTCTGCCTTTCTCGACCCTGCCCGATGGCGTCGGGCCGGCGATCGCAAAGTCGACCTACGACGTCATTCGGCCGGGCGGGGCCTTTCTGGTCTACCAGTTTTCGGCCAAGGCGCGCGATTTCATGGCCCGGCATTTCAAGCGCATCGACAGCGGTTTCGAATTCTGGAACGTGTTGCCGTGCCAACTCTTCTGGGGCTGGAAGGACCGCGAAGACTAGTCCTCGGTCGCGGTGTCCGGATTATCGGACAGTCGGCCGAGCTGGGTGTGAACGGCGGCCATGACGCACACGATGACCACGATCATGATCGCGTTGAGCAGGCCCGAGATCACGGCCTCGCCCAGCAATGCGGCCTGGTCCCCCGCAATCGCGAAGGCCAGCCCCAGGACCAGCGAGATGACGATCGAAAGCACCACGAAAGCGGCGAGCAGCAACAGGTAGAAGAAAAACAGCCGGATGCTGTTGCCGCGGGTCAGCGCCCAGGATCGTTGTAGCGCCTTGATCGGATTGAGTTCACCCTCGATCGCGATCACCGGCGCCGCGAGCGACAGCTTGGTCACGATGTAGCATACGAGCACGAAAGCGATCACTCCGCCCAATACCGCCAGCGCCGGTAATCCGGTGACTGCGCCGAGCCCGATGAGAAGCGCTGCGACAATGGCGAAGAGAGCGGTCTGAAGCAGTTGTGCCGCTATGTAGGTCGGGACCGATTTCACCCCGGTTGACAATGCTTCGCCCACAGTGGGGTTCGCGCGGCGGCGCACCAGTGCCAGCATCGCCAGCAGCCCGGTGCCCTGAACGATCGCGAGAATCAGGTAGACCCACCAATAGCTGGCATAGAGATCGTTGATCGCCCCCATCATCGCGTCCAGATTGCCGCTTGCCTGGGCAGCCTCGAGATCGCCCATTCCGGGCAAGGCAATCGTCAGTGCGGCATAGGGCAGAAAAAAGAACACGCCGGCAATGACGGCCAGCAGACTCCGGTTGCGGGACAGCAGGCCCGTGGTGTCTTTCCAGGCGGTGTCGAGATCGAATTTCATGCAGCGGTTCTCCCGTTTGCCCCTTGATAAGCGCTTCTCCAGTCGCCACGCAATCGCGCATGTCGTCCAATTTACCCGAAAATATCGAATGGCATGCCGAAGCGAGGCCGATCGGCTATCGCGAAGCGCTCGAACACATGACCGCTCGCAACCGGGCGATTGCCGAGGGCGAGGCGCGGGAACTGATCTGGCTGCTCGAACACCCGCCGGTCTATACTGCCGGAACCAGCGCCGACAGGACGGAACTGCTCGACCCGCGGTTCGAGGTTGTCGAAGCCGGGCGCGGTGGGCGCTATACCTATCACGGGCCGGGCCAGCGCGTGGGTTATGTCATGCTGGACCTGAAAGAGCGGGGCCGCGACGTGCGGTGTTTCGTCCATTCGCTCGAAGGGTGGGTCATCGCCACACTGGCCGATATCGGGGTGGAGAGCTGGCGTAGCGAAGGGCGGATCGGCATCTGGACTCGCGACATTGACGGGCGCGAGGCCAAGATCGGCGCTATCGGCGTGCGGGTAAGGCGCTGGGTAACGATGCATGGATTTTCGGTGAACCTTGCGCCCGATCTGTCTCACTTCACCGGAATAGTGCCCTGCGGTATCGAGGAATTCGGCGTCACCAGCCTGGCGCGGCTCGGAATCGACCTTGCACCGCCGGCTTTCGATGAGGCATTGCACGCGCGCCTGGGCGATTTCCTCGGATCTCTCGCCGGAAAGGAGTGCTGCTTGCCATGATATTACGGTCTGCCTTTCTACTCGCATGCAGTGCCGCGCTGCTCACCGCTTGCGGCGACGAAACCCCGGTGGAGGAAACGGAACAGGAGGCGCATCGCGATGCCAAGGGCGATGTGATCGGCGGTACGATCGGCGACGATATGATCCCGCTGGACCGGCTGCGCTCGCAATCGCCGCCAGTGCGTGCGGGGCGGGATTCGCCCCGGTCCGAACCCGCCGCCGATACCGATGGGCGGGACGCGGCCGAACCGGAAACCTAGTCCTCGCCCAGCAGCCGCCTGGCGCGTTCCAGGTCGCTGCGATCCACATGCCGGTCGCCTACCACCAGCATCGCCGCGCCGGGATTGGTCGAGAATGCCGAAACGATCTTGAGCGCTTCGGACACCTCGCTTTCGAACGGTGCGAAGGCCGCGTTGATTCCGGGAAGCTGCGACGGGTGGATAGCGAACATGCCCGTGAAACCATCCGCCCGCGCCGCCTCGGCGATACGGGTGCAGACATCGTTATCGCGCGTATCGCGCAAAGGATGTTCGATCGCGCCGATCCCGTGGGCATGGGCGATCAGCAAGACCTGCGCGCGGACATGGGCGAGCCCGTCGCTCCAGCGCCCCGCCGGTCCACGCAGGCGGCGGGCGCCGAAGGAGTGGGCCAGCCCGACGGCATCCCAGGTCAGCGCAGAAACCCGGGGGTGCAGTTCATCGGCAAGCCGCCCGATCGCCAGGCCACTGGCGGGGGATGATCCCAATTCGGGGACGATGCGGGTGATGTTCGCCGCCAGGCCGCGGTGATCTTCGATTTCGTACAGGACCGAAGCCAGTTGCCGGATATCGTCCGCGCCGCGGCACCGGCTCAGCACGATGCCATGGGGCGATCCCTCCATCGCGGCGTCGAGATCGGCGCGCCAGTCGGCGGTGTCCATGCCGCCGATCCTGGCCCAGCGCTGAAATCTGCGCGTGGCCAGAACCTGTTCGCGGTGAGAGCGGAGCCAGTCGGCCGCCGCGATCCTTGCCCGTGCCCTCTGTGCCGACGCGCCGGAGCTGGCGAGGTCCAGAACGATCGCATCGGCCCCCGATCCCGCTATCGACTCGAGCGCTTCGCTCTTATCCGTCGGGACCAGGATCCACGAACGCATGATCGCCTCCAAATGATCGCCGCACGGCGAATCACTCGGCGGCAGCTTGCTCTTGCGCAATTAGCATCGGGTAATCGACATACCCTTCGGGACCGCGTCCATACCAGCTATGCGGCACGTTTTCATTAGGCGCTATCGGGGCGCCGAGGCGGAAGCGTTCCGGCAAGTCGGGATTCGAGATAAAATCACGGCCCCAGCTAACCGCGTCGGTCCGGCCCGCCTCGATGTCGGCGACGGCGCCCTCGGGCGAATAGTCGCTGTTGAGGATGAGGGGGCCCGAATAGATCCGGCGGATGAGCGGGCTCTGCTTGGGCACCTCGGTCGCCCCGAAGGTCCCGTCCGGTCCCGGCTCGCGCAGTTCGAGAAAGGCGAGGCCGAGGTCCTCGACCACCTTGGCCGCCGCGCCGAAGGTCGCTGCGGGATCGCTGTCGTCGCACCCTTGCGTTTCGCCATTGGGCGACAGGCGAACGCCGACGCGGTCGGCGCCCCAGACGTCGATCAGCGCGATCAGCACTTCACGCAGGAAGCGGGTGCGGTTCTCGGGGCTGCCGCCATATTCGTCGGTCCGCAGATTGGTGCTGTCGCGCAGGAACTGGTCGACCAGATAGCCATTCGCGCCGTGCAACTGGACGCCGTCGAAACCTGCCTTCTTGGCGTTTTCGGCAGCGTGGCGGTAATCTTCGACGATCCGCTCGATGTCCTTGGTGGTCGCTTCGCGCGCCTGCTCGTAGTCCTTGCGGCCTTCGAAAGTGTGCGCATGGCCCGGCGCGGTCGTCGCGCTGGCCGAAACCGGCGGATTGCCGCCCAGGAACAGCGGGTGGACGAGGCGGCCCATATGCCACAACTGGAGGACGATAAGCCCGCCTTCCTCGTGCACCGCATCGGTGACCAGTTTCCAGCCCTCGACCTGTTCGTCGCTCCAGATACCGGGCGCCGCGGGCCAGCCCAGGCCTTCGACGCTGATGCCGGTGGCTTCGGAAATGATCAGTCCGGCGCTCGCGCGTTGGCGATAATAGGTCGCCATCATTTCGTTGGGGACCGAGCCGGGCTGGGTCGAGCGACCGCGTGTGAGCGGCGCCATGAAAACGCGGTTTCTGGCTTCGAGGGCGCCCATGGCGAGCGGCTGGAACAGGGTATCGTGCATGCGGGGACAAATCCTTTTTGCTGGCGCGACTTGGCCCTTGAGCTAAGGGCGGCCCATGAGCAGCGCAACCATGCCACCGGACAAGAATGGCTTTCAGGCAAGTGCGTGGCACTTTGTCGCGCTGATCGCTGGAAACGTTGCGCTTGCGCTGGGGCCTTGGCTGGTGCGCCTGTCGGATAGCGGGCCGGTTTCGGCCGCCTTCTGGCGCCTGTTGCTGCCCGTTCCGATCCTGGCGTTCCTGGCGTGGCGTGCGCGGTCACCCGGCCCGCTCGACCGCAGGCTGGCGCTTCTGTGCTTGATGGGCGGCGCCTTTTTCGCCCTTGATCTGGCTAGCTGGCACGTAGGTATCGAACAGACCCGGCTGGCGAATGCGACGCTGTTCGGCAATTCCGGCGGGGTTATCCTGATGATCTGGGGCCTGATCGCGGCGCGCAGGGCGCCCACGGGGAAAGAAGGCGCCGGGGTGCTGGCGGCGCTG
>CAMYIQ010000044.1 GCA_947258465.1 uncultured Erythrobacter sp. | reverse complement strand
CCCGCGAAGGCCCAGGCACTTGCGAAGATCGCATAGCAGAGCATCTCGAGGAAGTTCCAGCCGAGGAACAATGCGACATAGACCGCACCCAAAGCCAGCAGCGCCGCCATACCGTCGGCGTATAACATCCGCGCGACCAGAAATTTGAGCAACTCCCGGTACTTCGCCGCTTCGCGCACTGTACGCCAGACGCTGCCTGCCCCCTCGCGAAAGGCGTTCCGCCAGCTCGTACCGGGCACTCCCGGGTCCTTTGCATTGAGGAAAAATGGGATCGAGAACAGTGCCAGCCAGGCCGCGCAGATCGGGCCTGCGAGGCGCGCATGTTCAAATCTGGCGAGATCGACGCCGAATTGCGGAACGGTGAAAGGCCAGCCGACCATTGCCGGGAGGACGAAGAGCAGGGCGATGGCGAGGAAGATGAGCGTTGCCGCACCATTGCCCAGTCCAAGGCCAAGCCCGGAAATCATGGCCAGGCGCTTTGGCTCGCCTGCAACGCTCAGCATCGCGTTATGCGTCACTTCGGAATAGGTGTAGCTGACATAGGCGATTACGAGCAGCGCCATGATCACGCCGACGCTCAACCCTTCGCCCCCGGGCATGGCGAACCATAATAGCGCCGAGCAGATCGTAATCGAGCCGAGAAAGAGCGCGAGGAGCGGCTTCAAGCGCCCCCCGCGATCGAGCGCCGCGCCGAGGAAAGGCGCTGTCAGCGCAGCGATGACTCCGGCCCATTTGGTGACCGAGGCAATGGTCGCCTGTCCTTGCGCGTTCGCCGCGGCCAGCGCCTTGTCGGCGGGCAGTTCGTCCAGAGCTCCGCTCGCGAGCAGGTCGGCGCCGATAATGTCACGCGCGAAATAGGGCGCGAAGATGTAGATGACGATCAGGATGTAATAGGGATTGCGAGCCCATTCGAAGACTGCCCAGGCGAACCCCGTTTTGTCCAGCGCGCCGCCTTCTCCGGCAGTCTGACGCGGTGGCTGTACAGTCTGCGGTCTGACGACGAGTTCGGGATCGGCTGCCATCTTTTTCGTCTTACCGATCCCTTGGCCTCGTCCGCTCAGGCGGCCCGGGCAAGCTCCGCTTCGGTGGCCGGGGCATCGAGGAAGGTCCGTAATCTGGCGACGCTTTCATCCGCGTGGGTCAGCAGGAACAAATGCCCGCCACCCTCGATCACTTCGAGCTGGGCGTTTCGGATGGCCGAAGCCAGAATCCGTCCGTTGATGAGGGGAACGATCTGATCGTCGTCACCCATCATGACGAGCACTTCTTTGCTCATGAAGGGAAGGGCAGGAAGGCTGGTCCAGCCGATCATGGCGAGCAACTGATAGAAATAGCCGCGTGGGGATGGCGGTTTGAGGCGCCCGATATGGCTATCTTTCTGATGCGCCTGCCCGTCGGGATCGACCCCGCCGTAAAGCGTCTGGAAATGTTCGTTCATGAACTTGGGATCGATATAGCGGCGCGGGTTCGCCATTTTGGTGAGCGCGGCCGGGTTTCCCGGCACCATCAGCATGCCCGCCGTCGTTGCCACCAACACCAGTCGGCGAGTCCGCTTCGGATACTGGAGCGCAAAATGCTGCGCCATCGCACCGCCCCAGGACACGCCCATCACATCGACTTCCCCGAGCCCTAACTGGTCGAGGATAAGATTTGCGGTCCAGCTCATGGTGAAGGGGTTGTAGGGCAAGGTTGGATCGGGGCTTTCGCCCGTGCCCGGCATGTCGAACATCACGAAGGGGCGTTCGGCGAGCATTTCGGCAAGCGGAGCAACCGCCTCGATATTCGCACCGATACCGTTGAAGAACAGGATCGGCGGGTGCTCGGACGCTTCATTCAGCCGCCAATGCGCGACTCTTAGCGTCCGCCCGCCCGCCTCCATCATTTCGATGGTTGCGGTCATGGGTTCGTCTTTCGATGCCGTCACGCGGGTTCCTTCGCAAAAGGGTTAACAGGGTTCCATAACGTAGAGACCGGGGGCCGGGTCCAGCGGGGTATAGTTTTTGTTCCCCAGCTTTGCGGGGGCTTTCTTCTTCTTGCCGGCGCGCGCTTGAAGCCATCCCATCCAGCAGGGCCACCAACTCCCGGCAACTTCCTCAGCGCCCTTCAGCCATTCGTCGGCCGTTTTCGGCAGCGTGTCATTACCGTCTTTGGGGATATAATACTTCGCTTTCGGATTACCCGGGGGGTTGAGGATCGCCTGCATATGGCCCGAATGCGAAAGGACATAGGTCACATCTTTCGATCCGAACAACCGGGTCGAGCGATAGGTGGCCTTCCACGGCGTGATATGGTCGGTCACCCCGCCGAGGACGAATAGGTCGCTGGCCACTTTGGACAAATCGATCTTGTGATCGACCATCTCGACCTCTCCGGTCTTCGTAAAAGCGAGCGTTTCGAAGATTGTCAGGAAATCGCCCATCAGGCTGGCCGACAGGTTGGTCGCATCGGCGTTCCAGAACAGCACGTCGAAAGCCGGCGGGTCTTGGCCGAGCAGGTAATTGTTGATGACATAGTTCCAGATGAGGTCGTTCGGCCGCAACCAGGCGAAGCCGCGAGCCAGATCGTCGCCTTTGATGATGCCCTTCTTCGCCGCGCGGCGCTTGGCCAAAGCAAGGCCGTTTTCGCTGACGAGCGAGCCCGCCTCGATATCGTTCTGCTTGGGATGCAACACGCAGACCATCAGCGTCAGCGCGCCGAGCAGATCGTCTTTGTCCGAAGCCATCTTGCTGGCCAGCATCGAAGCGGTCTGACCGCCCGAACAACCGGCCGAAACATTGACCTTCTTGGAACCGGTGATCTTGGCCACTGCTTCCATCGCTTCGCGGCAGGAGCGGACATAGTCGGCCATGTCCCAACAGCCCTGTTCCTTGCTGGGATTTTTCCAGCTTATGACGAAGGTCTGGATGCCGTTATCGAGCTGATATTTCACCACCGACTTCTCGGGCGAGAGGTCGTTGATGTACATCTTGTTGATCTGCGGCGGAATGGTCAGTTGCGGGATCTCGTAGACTTCGTCGGTGGTCGGGGCATACTGGATCAGTTCCATCATCTCGGTGCGCAGGACCACCGAGCCTTTCGAGGTCGCAATATTCTCGCCCAGTTTGAAGGGCTTTTTGTCGACCTGGCTGACCATGCCCTTATTGTTGACCATATCGTCATAGGCGTTCTTCAGCCCCTTCATCAGGCTTAAACCGCCACTGGTAATCGCCATCTTCTGTGCGCTGGGATTGCCGACCAACGTGTTCGTGGGGGCCAGTCCGTCAATGACGATGTTCGAGATGAAGCGCGCTCGGTCCTTCTCGAGCTCGTCGAGTTCGAGGTCCTCCAGCCAGTGCGCCGCTCCCTTCTGAACGGCCAGATAGTACTGCATGCCGGCGCGCATGAAGGGGTTGTATTGCCAGGCCGGGTCCTGGAAACGCTTATCCTTGGGGTGAGGGGCTAGATCGCTCTGGCCGGTCATGATCTTGATCATGTCCTCGCCCATGGTCTGACTGTGCTTCACGAGCCGTTGCGGGTCGGAAGCCGTTTCGCGCAACATCACCGCGATAGCGCCGAAGATATCCTCTCGCGTCAACCCCACCAGGGGGCCGAGGGCGCTGGTGTGTTGTGCGGCTTCGTCTTCGAGTCTGGCCATATTGAACGATCTCCCCGGTATTCACATTGCTTCTTTTCTGGTGCGAGCCTTGGAACGGTTCGCGCGGTGCCGCTGTTCCGGATACCGGCCCAGCCTATGCGCCACGCGCCGCAATCATGCTGTCGATATCGACGAACTTTTCTCTCGGCGCTCCTTTGCGCGCGGCGGCGATCTCGGCCTCTTCGATCTTCTGCCAGTCCCGGAAGGTGACGATTTCCAGACCTCGCGTTCGGGCCAGTTCGTCAAAACCTTCGCGGCCGCGCTTGCGCGATCCCGCACCGATATCCTGGTCAACGATATCGATGACCGCATAGCCATCGGGGCGATTGGTACCGATCGTGCCGCTCGGGCCGCGCTTGGCCCAACCCACGCAATAGAGGCCTGGCAGGATGCGCCCTTCGTCATTGGCGAAGCAACCCGCGCGCTCGTCGAAAGGGACCCCCTCGAGGGGAGAAGTCCGGTATCCGATGCAGGTGATGACGAGATCGGCCGGAACACGATAGGTTTCGCCCGTTCCGACCGCGCGCCCGGCTTCGACCTTGGTTCGTTCGACCTCGACGCCGGCCGCCTTGCCGTCTTTGCTCACGATCGTTTTCGGGTTGGCAAAGAAATCGAATTCTATGGCGATGGGTTTCTCCCCGTGAATGTTCTCGGGGATAGCGGCGAAATCGCGCAAGAGCGTGACCGACTTGCGCACACCGGGTTCCAGAAACGCGTCATCCTCTATCGGGGGTAGGTCGGCATTATCGACATGCGGGCTTGCTCGGTCGAGATGCAGGAGCTCGCCCAGTTCCTTCGGCGTCATCATGATCTGGTGCGGTCCGCGGCGACCGAGAATGGTGATCGTCTCGATATTGCTCTCGCGCAGCGTGTCGAGCGCGTGCGCAACGATGTCGGAACCGGCGAATTCGTGCTGCGATTTCGACAGGATGCGCGCGACATCGAGTGCGACATTCCCCATGCCCACCACCACTGCGTGTTTGCCCGAAAGATCGGGATCGAGCTGGGCGAATTCGGGATGACCATTGTACCATCCGACGAAGGCCGCGCTGCCGATGACGTTGCGGCTTCCCGCTCCATCGATGTCGAGCTGCCGATCCTTGGGGGCGCCGGTTGCAAGCACGACCGCATCGTAGAGCGAAGTGAGCTCTTCCAGGGTGACGT
>CAMYIQ010000043.1 GCA_947258465.1 uncultured Erythrobacter sp. | reverse complement strand
GTTTCCAATGGGAAGCGCCACCTAAGCCGCGCCCCATCCTCTCGCAATGAAGTTTCTCTGCTAGGCCAAAAAAGGCGCATGGAAAAGCACTGCAAACAGGTTAAGTAGCGAATAGCAACGAATTTGGAGAGAGACACGATGGCCGATACCGAACATTATGTCCGCGACGATGTGCGCGGGTTCCTCGACATGCTCGAATCCATGGGCGGCAAGGGAGTCGAAGAAGTCGGCGCGGAGGAAGGCCGTCAGCAGATGCGAATGGTCGGCGCGGTCGCCGAGGCCGAGCCGCGCGCCATGGCCGTGCAGAAGGATCTCACCTGCCCCGGCCCGGCAGGCCCGATCCCGATCCGCTTCTACGATGTGAAGGCCGAACGCGGCCCCAGCCCCTGCGTGCTGTTTCTTCATGGCGGCGGGTTCGTGATCGGCGATCTGGAAGTCTACAACGCGCTGTGCACCGAAATCTCGCATCATCTCGACCTGCCGGTGGTTTCGGTCGATTATCGCCTCGCGCCGGAACATCCCTTCCCCGCTGCGCCCGACGATTGCGAGGCCGCCGCGCGCTGGGTCGCCTCGTCGCCTGCGGAACTGGGCCGCGAGATCACCGGCCTCGTCATCACCGGCGACAGCGCGGGCGGCAATCTCACCATCGTCACCACCAATCAATTGATGAACGATCCGGCTGAAGTGCCGGTGATCGTGCAGGCGCCGATCTATCCGGTCGCTTCCGACGTCACCCAGCATTCAAGCCTGGCGATGTTCGCCGAAGGATTTCTGCTGACCGGCGCGGCGATGGCATGGTTTACCGATCAGTATGGCGGCGATTCGAGCGACCCGCGCCATACGCCGATGGTCGGCGATTGCTCGAACACTCCGCCGACGGTCGTTTGCACCGCAGGGCTCGATCCTTTGCGCGATTCGGGGCGGGAATACGCCGCGCATCTGGTGCAACTGGGCACGGAAGTGGTCTATCTCGAATTCCCCGGCATCATTCATGGCTTTACCACGCTGAGAAAAGCGATACCGAGCGGTCAGAACGATCTCGAGGCTTTCCTCGATGCGACGAAGTTGATGGTGGAGCGATACAGGTGAGCGAAACGCTCGGTTACCGTCCCTGCGTGGGCGTTATGCTGGTGAATGGCGAAGGCAAGGTCTTCGTCGGCCGCCGGATCGACAACAAGGAAGGCGACTGGTGGCAGATGCCGCAGGGCGGCGTCGACGAAGGCGAAGGCCTCGAGGACGCGGCGCTGCGCGAACTGGCCGAGGAAACCGGCGCACGGGCCGAGCATGTCACCATCCTCAAGGCGATGGACGAGCCGGTGCGCTACGATCTGCCCGAGGAGCTGATCGGCAAGCTGTGGGGCGGCAAGTATCGCGGGCAGGAGCAGGTCTGGTATCTCGCGCGGTTTTCAGGCGCTGATGAGGATATCGACCTCGAAGCGCATGATCCGCCCGAATTCTGCGACTGGAAATGGGCCGAACCCGAACAGCTTCCCGAGCTGATCGTGCCGTTCAAAAAGCGCGTCTACCGCGCGGTTGTCGAGGCGTTTCGCGAGCTGGTCTGAAGCCACGCCCCCGCGAGGGCGGGAGCCCTGGGCCGCCGGTTCGGAATATGCAGATGGCGATCCCCGCTCCCTCGCGAGGATATCGGATCAGTTCGACTGGGTCACCGCGGCATCGGGCATCACCGCTTCGGCGGTCTGAATGCGCGCGGGCGGACCGGCGGCGATGCGAGCCGAGAGGGTTTGCGTTTCCGGGCAGCTTGCCCCGCACAGCGATTGGAGCTTGGCGAGATTGCCCTTCGCCTTCTCGACCGCGCCTTTTTCGACCAGGGCTTCACCTTCGCCTGCAATCGCGGCGAGATTACGCGGGTCGCGCGTCAGCGCTTCGCGGTAATAGCGGATCGCCTTGCCCTGAAGCTCGTCCGCCCGGGCGGCTTCGGCGAGGCGGAGAAAGATCGGTGTATATCCCGGATCGACCGCCAAGGCGGCCTCGAAGGCGTCGATCGCGCCCTGCGTATCGCCCTGGTCGAGCGCAGCCTGCCCTTCGGCAATCAGCACGCCCGCACGCGGGGCCGGTTCGCGGTCTCCCGCCCATCCGACGCTCGACGTCACGGCAAGGGCCAGCGAAAGGGCGGCGGCGGCGGGTGCGAAACGCATGATCGTCTCCAGCAGAATAGTCCGTTCAGGGCTTGGCGTATCAGCCATAATCGGCACGGCTACCATGTTCACCCTGCACAGGCGATGAAAAATCCGTCCGTACCGTCATGAAACGGTGTGAGGCGCGTTCCGGCCTTGCGGTTGCGCCCGAGCGGGAGATCGGTCTCGCGCGGCGCGAGCCCGGGATGGCGGGCAAGGAAGGCCTCGAATTGCCCCGCCCCTTCCTCGTCCAGCAGCGAGCAAGTGACATAGACTATCCGTCCGCCCGGCTTCACCAGCTTGGCGGCGAGATCGAGCAGGTGCGACTGCGTGGCTGCAAGACGCTGTAGCTCCTTCTCGTCCAGCCGCCAGCGCGCTTCGGGATTGCGGCGCCAGGTGCCCGTGCCCGAGCACGGCGCATCGATCAGAACCGCGTCGGCCAGGCCGACGAATTCGGCCAGCGCATCGAGTTCCTGCTGGGGGTTGAGCAGCACCGTCTCGATATTGCTCGCCCCCGCCCGTTCGGCGCGCGGGCCGAGGCGCGAAAGGCGGCCCCGATCGGTGTCCGAGGCGACAAGGCGGCCGAGATTATCCATCGCCGCGGCCAGCGCGAGGGTCTTGCCGCCGCCCCCTGCGCACAGATCGATCACCGTTTCGCCCGGACGAGCGGCCAGCGCCGTGCAGGCGAGTTGCGAACCCGTATCCTGCACCTCCACCGCGCCTTCGCGAAAGGCGGGCCATTGTTCGACCGGCGTGCCTGTCGGCAAGCGCAGGCCATGGGGTGCCGCCGTGTTCTGCGCCGTTTCGGGTAGCGCCAGCGTGGCGCGTTCGGCCTTGAGCGTGTTGACCCGCAGGTCGAGCGGCGCACGATCGAGCAACGCGGCGGCCTCGGCCCCGACGATGTCCGAACCGCGTAACCGTTCGGTCAGCCAGGCGGGCGCGACGCCGCCTTCGGCAGCGGCCTCGCCCTCCGCGATCGGCGCGGGTCCGTATTTCGAGCCGTCGAATAGCGGTCGAATAGTGCTGTCGGTTTCGGCGAGACGCAGCATGGCCGCGCGCCCCGTGGCCGGCATCGGCCCGCAGGCGCGAATGGCGGAATACACCAGCTCGCGGATCGCCCGGCGATCCTTCGAGCCGGCGAAGCGATGCCCGCGAAACCATTCGGCGAGAATACGATCGGCGGGCGCGCCTTTCGAACGCGCGGCGCCAATGATCGCATCGAGCAGTTCGATCGACGTCTGGACCCGTGCGGCCGGCGTCATTCGCCGCTGCCCGTCACTCTTCGCCACGCCGCATCGTATTCGCGCGGATGCGGAGCCGGCAGGCAGCGATACTGCGCAGCAGACCCGCCCGCCCGCCGGGCGATGATTTGCGCGCCTTCCGCTTCGCATTCCGCCACATTCGCGAACAAGCCTTCTACGCGTTCGACCGTGATCCTCTCCCCCTCGCCTGCCGGGGCGGCAAGGATCAGGAGAAGGAAGGGGATGAATTCAACCATACCGCCCCCTAGCGCGTCGGATAATTCGGCGCCTCGCGCGTGATCGCCACGTCATGGACATGGCTTTCGGTCAGGCCGGCATTGGTGATGCGCACGAAATTTGCGCGCTTGCGCAGGTCTTCGATCGAGGCGCTGCCGGTATATCCCATCGCCGCCTTGATCCCGCCGACAAGCTGGTGAACCGCTGCCGCTGCCGGGCCTTTATAGGGCACCTGGCCCTCGATCCCTTCGGGCACCAGCTTCTGCTGACTGACATCGGCCTGGAAATAGCGGTCGGCGCTGCCGCGCGCCATCGCGCCGACGCTGCCCATGCCGCGATAGCTCTTGTAGCTGCGGCCCTGATAGATGAAGGTTTCGCCCGGCGCTTCCTCGGTCCCGGCGAGCATCGAGCCGACCATGATCGACGAAGCCCCCGCAGCAAGCGCTTTGGCCGCATCGCCGCTGGTGCGCAGCCCGCCATCGGCAATCGCCGGAACGCCCAGTTTTTCGGCCTCTTCCACGCAGTCCATGATCGCGGTGAGCTGCGGCACGCCGACGCCCGCGACGACGCGCGTGGTGCAGATCGAGCCGGGTCCGATGCCGACCTTGACCGCATCCGCGCCCGCGCCTGCCAGCACCTTGGCCGCTTCGCCCGTGGCGATGTTGCCCGCGATAACCTGCACGCTGTTCGACAGCTTCTTCACCCGTTCGACCGAGCGGGCGACGTCCTTGTTGTGGCCGTGGGCGGTATCGATCACCACCACGTCGACTTCGGCGTCGATCAGCGCTTCGGTGCGCTCGAAACCCTTGTCGCCGACCGTGGTGGCGGCGGCCACGCGCAGCCGACCGCTGCCATCCTTGGTCGCGGCAGGATAGGCGACCGCTTTCTCGATATCCTTGACCGTGATCAGGCCGACGCAGCGACCGCTATCGTCGACCACCAGCAGCTTCTCGATCCGGCGCTGGTGAAGCAGCTTGCGCGCTTCTTCCTGGCTCGTGCCGAGCGGCACGGTGGCGAGGTTCTCGGTGGTCATCAGCTCGCTCACGGGCTGGCGCGGATTTTCCGCAAAGCGCACGTCGCGATTGGTCAGGATACCGCACAGCCTGCCGGCTTCGTCGGTCACGGGAATGCCGCTGATGCGGTTGGCGGCCATCATCTCCTGCGCCTCGCCCAGCGTGGCATCGGGCACGATGGTGATCGGGTTGACCACCATGCCGCTTTCATAGCGCTTGACCGCGCGCACGGCGGCGGCCTGATCCTCGACCTCGAAATTGCGGTGAAGCACGCCGATCCCGCCGAGCTGCGCCATGGCAATGGCCATGTCGGCTTCGGTCACGGTGTCCATAGCGCTGGAAACGACCGGGATATTGAGCGCAATATCCCGCGTGAGCCGCGTGGCGGTGTTCGCCATGGACGGGAGAATATCGCTCTCCGCCGGGACGAGAAGGACGTCGTCGAAAGTAAGACCGAGGGGTATGTCGAGATGTGCCACTGAGAGAATCGCCTGCCGGGGGAAATGTGGCGGCCCATGTAACGACGGTCTGTGCGATTAGCTAGAGTGTGACTGGCACACGCTTTGCGAATTGGTCGAAAAGACGTATGCTGGGTGGATGAACGAATACTCGCCTCTCACTTCGGAATTCGGCTCCCCCGAGGAGGAAGCAACCTACGAAGCATGGCTGCGTGCCAAAGTGCAGAAGGCGATCGACAGCGATAAACCTCGCATCCCACATGCCGAGGCTATGGCTCGCATACGTGCAACTCTGGAGAAGGCGAAAAAGCGTTCGAAGACATGCTGAGGCTCGTGTGGAGCGCCGAAGCCCTCGACGATCTCGATACGATTGCTGACTACATCGGAGAACATAATCCTGTGGCTGCCGATCGATTGATTGGCAGGATCGATGAAGTCGTTGCTCATCTGGTGAAGTTCCCCAAAATGCATCGCGTCGGGCGCAATACCGGGACACGGGAAGCAATCATCTCACCGAATTATCTGCTGATCTATCGCGCCACCTCCACCGACGTAGAAATCCTGTCGGTTGTGCACGCGCGCCAGAAGTATCCCTAGCCCCTCAGCCTATTCCGCCGTCCACCCGCCGTCGACGCTCCAGTTCGCGCCGTTGACGTTCTGCGCCTCGTCACGGCACAGGAAGGCGGCGAGCGCGCCGACTTCCTCGGGCTGGACGAATTTTTTGGTCGCCTGCTTCACCAGCAGCACATCGTTGATGACTTCCTCGCGCGACAGGCCGCGGGCCTTCATCGTGTCGGGGATCTGGCCCTCGATCAGCGGCGTCCAGACATAGCCGGGGCTGATACAATTGGCGGTCACGCCATGTTGGGCGAGTTCCAGCGCGACGGTCTTGGTAAAGCCCGCAATCCCGTGCTTGCTGGCGTTATAGGCGCTCTTGAAAGGCGACGCGACCTTGGAATGCGCGCTGGCGGTGTTGATAATCCGGCCCCAGCCTTTCTTCTTCATGCCCGGCACGGCGAGACGCGTGGTGTGGAAGGCCGCCGTAAGGTTTAGCGCGATGATGAGGTTCCACTTGTCGACCGGGAAATCCTCCACCGGCGAAACGTGCTGGACACCGGCATTGTTGACGAGGATGTCGATTTCGCCGGCCTGCTCCATCATCGCTTCGATCTGCGCCGCATCGGTCAGATCCGCGCCGCTGTGGCTCGCACCCAGTTCGTCGCACAGTTTCGCGATCTCGGCCTCGTCACCGAAACCGTTGAGAATCACCTGGGCGCCCTCGCCCGCCAGTGCCCGCGCAATGGCGAGGCCGATGCCGCTGGTCGATCCGGTGACGAGTGCGCGTTTTCCTTCGAGAAACATTCGGGGCTCCAAGCGTTAGGTCTG
>CAMYIQ010000042.1 GCA_947258465.1 uncultured Erythrobacter sp. | reverse complement strand
CCGCGCCCCGCCGATCCAGGGGCCGCAAGGGTCGCCGTCACGCCGCCCAGCCCCGAACCCAGTGCCACCGAACCGCCAGCGCGCTACCTGCTGCCTGTCACGGGCGAGATTACCGCAGGTTTCGGCGAGGCGAGCGCCAGCGGCCAGCGACAGGCCGGGATCGCACTCGCAGCCCGGCCACGCGCGCAAGTCGTCGCTCCGGGGGCAGGGCGCATCGGGTTCGCCGGGCCGTATCGCGGCTTTGGCAGAATTGTCATTATCGAGCACGCCAATGGCTGGACCACGCTCGTCACCGGCCTCGAAATTCTCGACGTTGCGGTGGGGCAGAATGTGACGGCAGGCTCACCGCTCGGTCTCGCCCCCGCACAGCGCGGCGAAGTGACGCTCGAGCTGAGGCAGGGCGGGGAGCCCGTGAACCCGCTGGACCACCTGCGATAGATCGCCGGTCGAAAATCGCTTCCCCGCAGCATCCCCCCATGCTCATGTGGCATTCAGCGCCGACAAGCGATAATATGGTCCGCGCAAAGGAGTTTTCATGCCGTTGAAGTTCGCCGCTCTCGCCCGCTCGGCTGCTCTCGTGACTGCGGTCGCGCTGATCCCTGCGACCACTGCCAGCCTGGCGCAGGTCGAGGGGCGCGCAGGGCCGGAATTCGCCCGCGTCCTGGCGGTCTACCAACGGATCAAGGCAAGCTATGTCGAGCCGGTCGAGGACGACAAGCTGATGCGCGGTATGATCGATGGCATGCTGACCGCACTCGATCCCCACTCGGGGTATCTCGACGGCAGCGACCTCCAGCGCCTGGAGACCATGATCGACGGCAATTATTCGGGGCTGGGTCTGTCGGTCGTCGCCGAGGATGGCGCGGTGAAGGTCATATCGCCCTTCCGGGGCAGTCCGGCCGACGAGGCGGGCATCAAGGCTGGCGACTTTATCACCCACCTCGACGGGCGCCTGATCGTCGGGCAGAAGCTGGACGAATCCG
The DNA here is from genome assembly GCA_947258465.1 of uncultured Erythrobacter sp. GTDB lineage: Bacteria > Pseudomonadota > Alphaproteobacteria > Sphingomonadales > Sphingomonadaceae > Qipengyuania. Next base: position 12,869 of record CAMYIQ010000042.1, on the reverse strand, counting down.
TCGCGCAGATGCGCGGCCGTTCGGGAACGTCGATCGATCTGACCATCTTCCGCCCCGGCCGCGACGAACCCTTCGACCTCACTGTAACGCGGGGTGTGATCGAACTCGAACCCGTCACCTGGGAACTGCAGGACGGCAATATCGGGCATATCATGATCAACGAGTTTTCGCGCGATGTCGGGGCCGATGTCTTCGCCGCATGGGAAGGTCTCCAGAGCGAGGCTACGGGCCGTCTCAACGGACTCGTGCTCGACCTGCGGTCCAACCCCGGCGGTTCGCTCGACGAAGCGGTGGCGCTGTCGGACTTGTTCCTGACCGACGGACGAATCGTCTCGCAGCGTGGCCGCGCCCGAGGGGAGAACATCGCTTACGACGCGGAGACGGTGTTCCGCGGCGACATTGCCGAAGGGCTCCCTATCGTCGTGCTGATCGATGCGGGTTCCGCCTCGGCATCGGAAATCGTCGCCGGTGCATTGCAGGATCATCGCCGCGCGGTGGTCATGGGCGAGCGCAGCTTCGGCAAGGGCAGCGTTCAATCGCTGCTGCCCCTGGGCCGCGATGCCGCGCTGAAGCTGACGACTGCGCGTTACTATACGCCGTCGGGCCATTCGGTTCAGGAAGGGGGGATTACCCCGGATATTACCGTGCCGCAGCTTTCCGATCCCGACCTTGCGAAGCGCTCACGCTTTCAGATGCGCGAATCGGATCTGCGCGGCCATCTCATCAACGAGCTCGGCATCGACGATGATGCGGTAGAAAAGGACAAGCGCGATGATCCGCGCTTTCTCCAGACAGCGGAAGAGCTGAAGGAGAAGGGTATCGAGGATTTCCAGTTGCACTACGCGCTGGAAACGCTGCGCCGGACCAGCCCGAAGAGCATTGCCGCGCACACGAAATAGGCTACATCGCGCCCCATGGACCTTTCGCAAAATGCCCGCCTTGCCCGCTTAGTGGCGCTTGCAGTGCCTGCGCTGCTTTTGGGCGGGGCCTATATTTCGGAATATGGCTTCGGCCTGTATCCTTGCGAAATGTGCTGGTGGCAGCGCTGGCCGCATTTTGCGGCGGTTGGGTTCGCGCTGATCGCCTTCGTCGTTCCCCCGGCGCGGGTCTGGACGGCCATCGCCGCCCTGGCGATCCTGGCATCGGGCGCGATCGGTCTGTTCCATGCAGGGGTCGAATATGGCTGGTGGCCCGGCATCACCTCCTGCGCGGTGGTTTCGGGCGGCGGCAGCGGCAATGCGCTGGAAGACATCATGAAGACCCCCTTGGTGCGCTGCGACGCACCGGCCTGGACGCTGTTCGGCATCAGCCTGGCCGGCTATAATTTCCTTATCTCGACCGCCGGCGGACTTGCGGTGTTGGGACTTTTGGCGAAGGATCGCCGCGCATGACCAAGGTCCCCGACCATATCGCCCGTATGATCCGCGTCGATCAGGCGGGGGAATTCGGCGCAACGCGTATTTATGCCGGCCAGCTTGCCGTCATGGGCGACCGCGGGCCTCATTCGGCCGAGATCGCCGGCATGGCCGAGCAGGAAGTCGGACATCGCGAGAAATTCGATGCGCTGATGGCGCGCCGCGGTGTGCGTCCGACCGCGCTTCAACCCTTCTGGGACCGCGCGGGCTTCGCGCTGGGCGCGGTGACTGCGCTGATCGGCCCGGAAGCGGCCATGGCCTGTACCGCCGCCGTGGAAACCGAGATCGACGATCATTATTCAAAGCAGCTCGACCAATTGCATGAAACGGGCGAGGATCCCGAACTGGCGGCGATGATCGAGGAATTCCGCGAGGATGAGCGTGAGCACCGCGACGCAGCGCTTGCCGCCGGTGCCGAACGCGCGCCTGCCTATCCGCTGCTGTCCGGTCTCATCCGCCTCGGCTGCCGCGCCGCAATTCGCATTTCCGAACGCGTGTGAGCGGAATGACCGATATACGCGCAACGCTTCACCGAGAGTTCACCCCACCGGGCGCTTACTGCCCGCGCACGAATTTCGCCAAGAGGACCGATATGTCGAAACCGTTGATTGCCATCGCCAGCCTTGCGCTCGCCTTCCCCGCAATTGGGCAGGCGCAGGAAAGCACTGCCGCAGAGGACGACAGCTACAATATGGTGATCGTCTACGGAGACGACGAATGCCCGGAAAGCACGGAAGACGTGATCGTCGTCTGTGCACGCAAATCCGAAGACGAGCGCTATCGCATCCCGCAAAACCTGCGCTTCTCGGACAGTCCGGAGAACAAGTCCTGGGCGGCACGGGTGGAAAGCTTCGAAATGGTGGGCGATTTCGGCACCATGTCGTGTTCGCCGACCGGCGCGGGCGGGTTCACCGGATGCACCCAGGAAATGATCAACGCGGCCTATGCCGACAAGGCCAATGACGCGGGCGTACGCTTCGGTGAGATCATCGCTGCTGAACGTGCGAAGCGGCTGGCGACGATCGACGAGGACGCCGCCGCCGAGCAGGAGCGCGTCGAAATGATCGAGCGCGAGTATATGGAACGGCTCGAACGCGAACGCGCCGCCGAAGTGCCGGATGAGGAGGCGCTGCCCCAGCCCCAGACCGAACCCGAGAGCGCAGAGAGCCCGCAGTAAGGTCTATCGCAGCTTAACCATTTGCCCCTACTAGGGCGGGCATGGCTACGCCCCGCAAGATTCTCACCGTGTTCGGGACGCGTCCCGAGGCTATCAAACTGTTCCCGCTGGTCCACGCTCTTGGTGCCGATCCACGCTTCGAAAGTCGCGTGTGCATATCCGCGCAACATCGCGAGATGCTCGATCAGGTGCTCGATATAGCCGGGATCGTGCCCGATCACGATCTCGACCTGATGACACCGGGGCAGACGCTCGATGCGCTGACCGCGCGGGCGCTTGTCGAGATCGGCGCGGTGCTTGACGAGGAAAAGCCCGATTGGGTGGTCGTCCAGGGCGACACGACCACGGTAATGGCGGGGGCGCTCGCTGCCTATTACCGGAAAATTCCCGTCTGCCATGTCGAAGCGGGCTTGCGCAGCGGCGATATCTACCACCCCTGGCCCGAGGAAGTGAATCGCCGCGTGGTCGGCAGCTTTGCCGCGCTCCATTGTGCGCCGACTGAAACCGCGCGCGAGGCATTGCTGCGCGAAAACGTCGATCGGGAAAGCGTGTGCGTTACCGGGAATACGGTGATCGACGCGCTCCATTGGGTGACCGCGCGAATTGCCCAAGAGCCGTCGCTTGCCTGCGGTCTCGCCGACCTCGAGGCGCGTTTCGCGGGCAAACGGATTATCGGCATGACCAGCCATCGCCGCGAGAATTTCGGTGAGGGCATGCAAAATATCGCCAATGCGGTTAGAGATGTCGCTTCACGCGATGACGTTGCGGTTATTTTTCCCGTGCACCTCAATCCCAATGTGCGCGCCGTGATGAACGAACAGCTCGCTGGGCTCGACAATGTCGCGCTGATCGAGCCGCTCGATTACCCGCATTTCGCGCGTTTGCTCGATATCAGCCACATGATGCTCACCGATAGCGGGGGCGTTCAGGAGGAAGCGCCTGCATTGGGCAAACCCGTCCTTGTCATGCGCGAAACCACCGAGAGGCCCGAAGGCGTCGAGGCCGGAACCGCAAAGCTGGTCGGTACCGATACGGACACTATCGTGCGCGAAACCACCCGCCTGCTCGATGACGATGCGGCCTATGCCGCCATGGCCCGGGCCCACAATCCTTTCGGCGACGGGCACTCGGCGGCCCGCATCGCGGACCTTCTCGCATCCGCCTGATGGGCGTTACTGTAAAATTTACCGACAGGCGCTAGACCCGCCTGGCAAAGGTTCAGGGAAACACATTCATGCGTGGTGACACCAAGCCCGAAGTCTGCGTCATCGGCCTCGGCTATATCGGCCTGCCAACCGCCGCGATCATCGCGCGTGCGGGTTGCCCGGTACACGGGGTAGACGTGACCCAAACCGTGGTCGACACGATCAATCGCGGTGAAATACATATCGAGGAAGTCGATCTCGACGGATTGGTGCAGGCGGTGGTCCAGCGCGGGCTGCTCAAGGCCTCGACCGAGATCGCGCCGGCAGATGTTTTCGTGATCGCGGTGCCGACGCCCTTCGCGAAAGACGGGAATCACACGCCCGATACTTCCTATGTCATGGCCGCGGCCGAGAAGGTTGCCGACGTGCTCAAGAAGGGCGACACGGTGATCCTCGAATCGACCTCGCCCGTCGGCACGACCGAGGCGATGCGCGATGCAATCGCCGCCAAGCGCCCCGATCTCGCCATGCCGGGCCTCACCCATGATCGGCCCGACATATCGCTCGCCTATTGTCCCGAGCGCGTCTTGCCGGGCAAGATCCTCGAAGAACTGACGCATAATGACCGCTCGATCGGCGGCATCACACCGCGCTGCGCGAGGAAGGCGCTCGCCTTCTACAAGCGTTTCGTGAAGGGTGAATGCGTCACCACCGATGCGCGCAGCGCGGAAATGACCAAGCTGGTCGAAAACGCGTTCCGCGACGTCAACATCGCTTTCGCCAACGAACTGTCGATGATCGCCGACAAGCAGGACCTCGACGTGTGGGAGGTTATCCGCCTCGCCAACCGGCATCCGCGCGTGAACATCCTCACGCCCGGCCCGGGGGTCGGCGGGCATTGCATCGCGGTGGATCCGTGGTTCATCGTCCACGGTGCGCCCGAAGAAGCGAAGATCATCCGTCAGGCGCGCGAGGTCAACGATGCCAAGATGCACCATGTTCTCGCCCGTGCAAAAGCGCTGGTCGACGCCAATCCGGATGCCAAGGTCGCCTGCCTGGGCTTGGCCTTCAAGGCCAATATCGACGACTTTCGCGAGAGCCCCGCGCGCTATGTCGCGGCAGGCCTGGCCCGAGAGTTCGGGGCGCGCATTCAGGTGGTCGAACCCTATGCCGGCGAACTGCCGCAGGAATTCGACGGCACCGGTGCCGAACTCGTCGACATCGATACGGCGCTGGAAGAATCGGGCGTACTCATCACGCTGGTTGATCACGATGTCTTCAAGGTCATTCCGCCCGAAGAGCGGCGGGACAAGGCGGTTTACGATACGCGCGGTATTTGGCCGGACGCGGCATAGACCAATTCACAGTCATTGCGAGGAGCCGCGGGCGACGCGGCAATCCAGAACGGTCCGGACTGGATTGCTTTGCTATGCGCGCAATGACTGAGTGAAGACAATCAGCCCTTGTCGAGTGCGATATCCGGCGCGTCTTCCTGCTTCATACCCACGACATGATACCCCGCATCGACATGGTGCGTTTCGCCGGTGACGCCCGATGACAGGTTGGACAGGAGATACAGGCCCGACCCGCCGACATCGTCGATCGTGATATTCCGCCGCAGGGGTGAATTCAGCTCGTTCCATTTCAGAATATAGCGGAAATCGCCGATACCGCTCGCGGCCAGTGTCTTGACCGGACCCGCGCTGAGCGCATTGACGCGGATATTCTGTGGCCCGAGGTCATTGGCGAGATATTTCACGCTGGTTTCCAGCGCAGCCTTGGCCACGCCCATCACATTGTAATGCGGAATGACTTTTTCCGCGCCGTAATAGGTGAGGGTGAGGATCGATCCGCCATGCGGCATCATAGCCGCCGCCCGCTGTGCCACCGCGACCAGCGAATAGGCGGAAATGTTCATCGTCATCAGGAAATTGTCGAGGCTGGTGTCGACATATTTCCCGCGCAGCTCGGTCTTGTCCGAAAAGCCGATCGCATGGACGACGAAATCGATCGTTTCCCAGCGCTGTTTGAGCGTGTCGAAGGCGATATCGAGAGCCTTCATCTCCGATACGTCGCATTCGATCAGGAAATCGCTCCCGAGTTTCTCCGCCAACGGCCCGACGCGCTTCTTGAGCGCTTCGCCCTGATAGGAGAATGCCAGCTCGGCTCCGTGTTCCGCAAGCTGCTGCGCGATGCCCCAGGCCAGCGACTTGTCATTGGCGAGCCCCATGATCAGCCCGCGTTTTCCTGCCATCAACCCGCTCATCCGGCGTGCTCCTCTTCTTGCATTTCCTTTGCCAGCGCTGCCCTGCGCCTTTCGTCGGTTTCCTCGGCCAGTTCCTCTTCGGGCGTTTCGGCCAGCGCGGCATTCAGTTCCGCGCCGATAACCACCCCAAGCCCGACAAGCCAGAAAAAGAACAGCGCGATCATCACGCCCGCCAATCCGCCATAAGTGAGATCGTAGGCGAAGAAATTGCGCAGCACCGTGGGCATGATCGTCGTTACCGAAATCCACCAGACGGTAGTCAGCAATACACCCGGCCATTTGGGGTACCGCTTGCGGCGGTATTTCGATGGGGTGAGCGAGTAGAAGATCAGGTAGAGCGAGCCGAACAGGCCGAGCGAAGGCACAATGCGCGACAGGCGCAGCGCCACCACCCTGTCTACAAGCTGGGGGAAATAGGCTTCGATGACCTCCTGCGCGGTGCCGATGAGGAATTGCGCGATCAAGCTCAACAGCAGGAGGAAGACCGCCGCCAAGATCACGCCGGAGGACAGCAGCCGGTATTTCCAGAATGCATGCGTCGCCTGCGTGCCATAGGCGCGGCGCAGGATGTCGCGAATGGTTTCCACCAGGCTGCCTACGGTCCACAATCCGATCAGCGCGCCAACCCATAGCAGCCAGCCGCTGCGCGCCTCGATCACGTCGCGCGCGACCGGCTCGATGACATTGCCGACCATGGGCGGCAGGGCGAAGAGGACTGCGTTGATCGTTGCCGCGCGTTCCGCTTCTTCCCCAAAGGCGGAAAAGATCGCCGCGCCGAGAATGAAAAAGGGGAAAATCGCCAGCATCGACAGATAGGCGAGGTTCCCGGCGTGAATGAAGCCGTCATTATAGGTGCCGACAAAGGTGCGTTTCGCGACCTTCCACACGCGGGTACCGGGGCCTACACTGTTCTCGATACGTCCCCTGAGATCGCCCGCTTCCTTCCGGCGTTGCTCGGGAGACAGCGACTGGATCTCGCGTTCCTGACTGTCCGGAATTGGTTTTGGCGACAAGGGCTAGACCCCTAGCTTGCTCCGCGGATCGCTGGTGTCCTTCCACCCCTCGAGCCGCTTGGCAAGTTCGTCGAGATTATCCGGCAGTTGTATCTCGAGCGTGACCAACTGGTCTCCGCGCGTACCGTTCTTGCGCGTGAACCCCTTGCCTTTGAGGCGCAGGACAGTGCCGCCATGCGTGCCGGGCTTGATTGTCATCATGACCGGACCATCGACCGTGGGTACGCGAACCTTGCCGCCGTTCACTGCTTCATCCAAGGTGATCGGCAGGTCGAACCGCACGTCGTCGCCCTCGCGTCTGTAGAGCTTGTGTGGGTCTATCGCGATCGTCACCAGCCCGTCACCCGCGCCGCCAGGGCCCTGCTCGCCCTTGCCCTTGAGGCGCATTTGCGTGCCGGTCTCGACGCCCTTCGGCAATTTCAGGTCGACCGTCTTGCCGTCGGACAGCGTGATGCGCTGCGTCTTGAGCGTGGCGGCATCCACGAAGGGCACCCGCAGCTTATAGGCGATATCGGCCCCTTTGCGCGGTGGCGGGCGGTGCTGCTGCGCTCCGCCGAAGGGGCTGCCTCCGCCGCGCGGGCCGCGACCGCCGAACAGGCCTTCGAAAATGTCGCCCAGATCGACCTGGTCGTTGCCGAAGCCTTGAAAATCCTCCGCCCGGAAGCCGTGCTGACCGCCATTCGGCTGGAAGCCGCCTCCGCCTCCCATGCCGGCAAAGGGGTTGGCGGGATTGCCATCGGCATCGATCTCGCCGCGGTCGAATTGCGCGCGCTTGTCCTTGTCGGACAACAGGTCGTAGGCATTGGTGACCTGGCTGAAGCGCTCGGCCGCTTTGGGATTGTCCGTGTTGCGATCGGGATGAAGTTCCTTGGCGAGCTTGCGATAGGCGCTTTTGATGTCCTTTTCGGACGCTCCGCGCGCAACGCCAAGTGTGGTGTAGGGATCGGGTGTGTTCATGACCATTTGGCGTGTTAGCTAGGCATCACAGCGCGGCTACGCAAGCGTGAGCGGTTTCCTGCGAGACGGTTTGGCGATAGGGGCCTTCGCATGGACGGCAAATCTTCCCCGTTTGTAGCGGATTCCGGGCAAGAACGGGCCTCGGCGCGTTTTGCTCCTGAACCGCGGTCCATATGTTCCATCTTGTAGGATCTGTCCCGATGCAGAACGATGAAAGCGCCATCCCGCAAAGCGACCCCTTCGCCCTGTTCGAAGTGTGGTTTGCCGAAGCGAAAGAGAGCGAACCCAACGACCCGAATGCGATGGCGCTGGCAACAGCGTCCGACGATGGTTTCCCGTCGGTCCGCATGGTGCTGTTGAAGGGCCATGGCAGCGACGGTTTCGTCTTCTATACCAATGCGGAAAGCCGCAAGGGAGAGCAGATCCTTGCCAATGGGCGCGCTGCGTTGTTGTTCCACTGGAAGAGCCTGCGCCGCCAGGTGCGCATCGAAGGCCCGCTCGATGAAGTGACCGAAGCCGAGGCCGACGCCTATTTCCATTCGCGCCCGCGTGTTTCGCAGATCGGATCCGCAGCCAGCGACCAGTCGCGCCCGCTGCCCGACCGGCAGGTCTATCTCGACCGGGTTGCAGCGGTAGAGGCGCGTTATCCCGACGGCGACATTCCGCGTCCGCCGCACTGGACGGGTTTCCGCCTGAGCCCGCGCCGGATCGAATTCTGGCGGGATCGTCAGTATCGCCTCCACGACCGCCGCTTGTTTACCCGCGACGACGCGAGTGACCCGTGGATCAACACTCTGCTGTATCCGTGAGCGATAACCGCGCCTTCCTGGCCCGATCGGCGGCCATGGCCTCGATCTTGGTCGCGCTGGTGCTGGTCGCGCTCAAGACCTGGGCCAGCTGGCGTACCGGGTCGACCGCCATGCTCGGCAGTCTCGCCGATTCGGCGCTGGATCTCATCGCCAGCCTGGCGACGCTCACCGGGGTATGGATCGCCTCGCGGCCGGCCGATGAAGATCATCGTTTCGGCCATGGCAAGGCCGAGGCGCTGGCAGCGATCTTCCAGGTCATGCTCATCGCGCTGTCGGCCTTCGGCATCGCGGTACGGGCGATCATGCAGCTTGCCGGACAGGGCGAGACCGCCGCGGCCGGGGAAGGGATCGCCGTTTCCCTGATCGCCATCGCGCTGACCTTCGCCCTGCTCGGATGGCAGCGCTATGTGATGAACCGGACGCGCAGCCTCGCGATCCAGACCGATCACCTGCATTACAAATCGGATCTGTTCCTCAACCTGGCCGTGATCGCGGCTCTGGTACTCGACCAGTATCTTGGCTTCGGGATCGCCGATCCGCTCTTCGGCCTGGCTATTGCCGCATGGCTTGCGCGGGGTGCGTGGCGCGGGATGAGCGAGGCGGTCGACGATCTGATGGACCGCGAGTGGCCCGAAGAAAAGCGGCTGGCTTTCATCGAGGCGGCGGCCGCGCATCCCGAACTTTCGAACCTGCACGACCTGCGCACGCGCACCAGTGGCAACCGCGATTTCGTCCAGTTCCATGTCGACCTGCCGCCGGATATGACGATCGAGCAAGCACACGACATAATCGAGAAGGTGGAAGCGGATCTCTGCCGCAAATTCCCCTGCATGGAGCTGCTCATTCATATCGACCCCGAAGGGCATGTCGACGAGCCGGGCAACCCGCTGGTCGAGGAAAACGAGTTCGCCAAGCTGGAGAAGGACGCATGATGCGCGCGCTACCATACTGGCATGTCGATGCCTTCGCCGACCGGCCTTTCGCCGGAAATCAGGCAGCGGTCATGCCGCTGGAAGATTGGCTTGATGACGCCACTTTGCTGGCCATTGCCGAGGAGAACAACTTCGCCGAAACCGCCTTTGTGGTTCGCGACAAGAGCGGTGCGGCCGATTGGGAACTGCGCTGGTTCACCCCTACCGAGGAGATACGCTTGTGCGGCCACGCGACGCTTGCCAGCGGCCATGTCCTGCTGGCGCGCGACGGCGGCGAACGAGTCACGTTCCGCACGCGCAAGGCGGGCCTACTCGACGTGTCGCGGGCGGATGCGGGCTATGAACTCGCCCTGCCGCTGATCCGCACCGAACCGGGCCAATGGGCCGAAGCGGTCGCGCTGATTGGCGCGGCACCGCGGGAGGTCTGGCTCAGCCCGGATCGCTACGGCATTTACCTGTTCGACAATGAAGATCAGGTGCGCGCGCTCGATCCCGATTTACGGGGACTGCAGGCGCTCGGGAACGACCAGTTCATCTGCACCGCGCCGGGGCGAGACAGCGACGTGGTCAGCCGGGTCTTCGTTCCCGGCGGCGGAGTGGACGAGGACAGTTTCACCGGCTCTGCCCATGCCGCGCTGACCTATTTCTGGACCCAGCGGCTGGGGCGCGACAATTTTACCGCCTTCCAGGCCTCGCGGCGCGGCGGGCATGCGATCTGCCGCCGCGAAGGCGAAAAAGCGGTGCTCACCGGATCCTGCGTGACCGTGGTCGAGGGCAGCTTCTACCTGCGCTAGATTTTGGGCGCTAGGTTTCGGGCCCTAGGTTTCGGGCGCTAGGTTTCGGGCCCTAGGTTTCGGGATAGAGTTCGATCACATCGGCAAGTTGCCGGAGCATCGCGATCCGTTCTTCGCGGTCCGAATGGCCCAGCCTTACCACGGTCAGCTTCTGCGTCGGCGACACGAAGACGTATTGGCCCATATGGCCGATCAGCGAAAAGGCGCTGTGCGGTGCGCGGTCGGGGAACAGCGGGTGTTCCTCGCCCTCGGGCAGCGGACGATTGAGCCAGGTCTGAAGGCCGTAATGCGGGCTTCTGGGGCTCGGCTCGATCATTTCATCGACCCATTGGCGGGGAACCAGTTGTTCGCCGCGATACGAGCCCTTGTTGCGCAACAGCTCGCCAAGCTTGGCCCAGTCGCGTGCCGTGGCGTGAATCAGGCTCCCGCCGATCAGCGTGCCCGCCCGGTCGAATTCGGGCACCGCGCTTGTCATGCCCAGCGGAGCGAAGAGGCGCGCTTCGAGATAGTCGGCCACGGCCTTGCGGCGTTCATCCGGGTCTTTGCTGTCGGTCAGCGCGCGAGCGGCAATATCGGCAAGAATAACGGTGGTGTTGGAGGAGTATTCGAACCGTTCGCCCGGTTCGGCCTCGAGTGGCTGGGCCGTGGCATAATCGGCCATGTCGTCGCGCCCGTCGAGAAACAGCATCCGGACCTCGCCGCTCTCATAGGGCGGGTCGCCCGCCTCGGTGTGTTCGAGGCCGGCGCGCATCTGGAGCAGGTGGCGCAAGGTGATTTCGGCACGCGGATCGCCCGTGCGCTGCCAGCGCGGGACGGGCGCGGGCGCATCGAGCCGCAATTGCCCGTCCGCGACGAGCATGCCGATCATCACGGCAGTGACCGTTTTGGCCATCGACCAACTGACGAAGCGAGTGGTCTCGTCATAGCCCGGAGCGTAACGCTCCACTGCCGGTTTGCCGCCGTGATAGACTACCAGGGCGCGGGTTTCGCCAAGCCCTTCGAGCGTGAAGAGATCGTCCGCTGCGCGTGCCAGCGGCCGCGTCGGCGCACCGGGCTCGGCGGTGACCGCCGCCAGCGCCTCTTCGCTGAGCGGCGGCTCTTCGACGCGACCGGGGGAGCCGCATGCCGCAAGGCTTGAGGTGGCGAGGGCAAGCGCGATAAGGGGGGCGGTCCGCGTGGTCATGACCCGCCTCACTCGCACGAAGGAATCCCGCTTGGCAACGGCCAAAACACGTTCCCGCAGGTCGCGCCTTTGGCTGTGGCTGATCCTCCTGGTAGCGGCGCTGCTCGGGGCTGCCTGGCTCGCCTGGGGTGACGGCTTGCGCAAGACCGGCGGCGTCGGCTCCGCCTATGCCGCGCGAGTCGCCTGCTCGTGCCGTTTCGTCGCCGGACGCAGCATGGACGATTGCGCGAAGGACAAGCTGGAGGGAATGGAGCTCATCTCGCTAAGCGGAGATGCGGCGTCCAAAAGCGTGACCGCCTCGATTCCCTTCATCGCCTCGGACACGGCCAGCTACCGCGAAGGCTATGGGTGCGTCCTGCAGGAGTGGAAGGGTTAGGCGGCAACCCGGCTGGTCGATTCGATCCAGCCCCCGCCGACGACCCGGTCGCCCGCATAGATGACGGCAGCCTGCCCCGGCGCGACGCCGAATTCGGGCGTTTCGAATCGGATGGTCGTGGACGCGCCCAGGCCAAGCGGCCCGTCGAGCGCGATCGGAACCGGCTTCGCCAGGCTGCGGACCTTGGCGGTGAGCGGAACGTCCGGCAGCGGACCGATCCGGTTGGTTTCGATGATCCGCGCGGCGGTAACTGCCAGCATTCGCTTGGGGCCGACCCGGACCTGCGCGCTTTCGGCATCGATGCCCACCACATAGAGCGGTTCGGGCTGCCCGCCGATCTCCAGCCCGCGCCGCTGGCCCACGGTATAGTGGATCACGCCCTTGTGCTGGCCGAGTGTCTCGCCGGTAGCGGCATGGACGATGGCGCCCGGACGACCGCCCTCGGGGCGCATCTTCCTGACGATCTTCGCATAATCGCCGTCGGGCACGAAGCAGATGTCCTGACTATCGGGCTTCGCGGCATTGCGCAGGCCCGCTGCTTCGGCCAGTTCGCGCACCTCGTTCTTGGGCATTCCGCCAAGCGGGAAGCGCAGGAAATCGAGCTGCTCTTCGGTGGTGGCATAAAGGAAATAAGACTGGTCGCGCGCCGGATCGGCGGCGCGGTGCAGTTCGGGGCCAGCCGATCCCAACACCCGGCGAACATAGTGGCCTGTTGCAAGACAGTCGGCGCCCAATTCACGCGCCATGTCCAGCAGGTCGGTGAACTTGGGTCCCATATTGCAGCGGATACAGGGCACCGGTG
>CAMYIQ010000041.1 GCA_947258465.1 uncultured Erythrobacter sp. | reverse complement strand
ACCTTAAGCAAAGAGACGCGTTTTCGCCACCGTTTCCTTACTATTTGATGGACACGAACCAAGCGCTACGTTTGCCGCGGCAGGCTTGCCCGGTGCCGAAACTTCGAAGTCTTCTCATTACTCCGGCTTACTCCGGCGTCATTCCCCGACGAAACTGTAATCGGGCAAAGAATGAAACGCACTTTTCAACGCATCCCCCCAGCTCGAGGAAATTGAGCGGAAATAGGGATCGTCATGAGTGATCCGGCGTTCATGCGCAGGTTCGAAAACGTCCCGCTCGATGACCTGGAGATCCAGCGGCAGACCGACCGACAAATTGGCCTTGAGCGTGGAATCGAAGCTCACCATCAACAGCTTGACCGCATCTTCCATGCTCATCGTGCGGTCGTAACCGCGGATGATGATCGGACGGCCATACTTGGTCTCGCCGATTTGGAAAAACGGAGTATCGAGGCTCGCTTCGATGAAGTTGCCTTCGGGATAGACCATGAACAGGCGCGGCTCCATACCGGCGATCTGTCCGGCGACGATGATCGAGGCGGTGAAACGCCCCTTACCCCTGTCCCCATTGGCACCCTGGCGCTCGGCGATGATGGTCCGCAGCAACTTGCCGATTTCGGTCGCCACCTGAAACATGGTGGGCGACTGAAGAAGAATGTTGTCCCGTTCGTCGGGCGCCTTCGTCCGCTCTGCAAGCTGGCTGATGACGGCCTGTGTGCTCGCGAGATTTCCCGCAGTCATCAAGGTGATGATGCGATCCCCCGGCACGTTCCAGGTGAACATCTTGCGAAAGACGGAAATGTTGTCGACGCCCGAATTGGTGCGCGTATCGCTCATCAGCACCAGACCCCGGTCGAGTATCATTCCCACGCAATATGTCATGTTCTATCCCTTAGGCAGCTTCACTGCTGCACTTGTTGCTGTTCCACCGCGACATCGACTTCGAGCACAGTCGACGTGGTGCCGAAGCTTATCCCGGTGATCGGTGCCGCATCTTGATAATCGCGCCCCGTGGCAACCCGGACATAGCGCGCATCTGGGCTAATTCCGTTGGAGATGTCGAACCCAACCCAGCCCAGTTCCTCGACATGGGCCTCGGCCCAGGCGTGCCCGGCCTCCTGGTCTATGCGGTCGTTCATCATCAAATAGCCACTGACATAGCGCGCCGGGATACCCAGCGTCCGGGCGATGCCGATGAAGATATGCGCATGGTCCTGACAAACGCCGTTCGCGGCGGTGAACGCTTCTTCCGCAGTGGTGCGCGAATGCGTGGTGCCGGTCTTGTACTCGACTCGATCGAGAACCGCTGCGGATAGGCGGTGCAGCGCATCAAGCCGGTCTTCGCCGCCCGTCTGTATGTCGGCGGCGAGCTTGCGCATTCCCGGGCCGGGACGCGTCATATCGGTCTGGCTCAGGAAGCTCCACAAGGGCAGGTGCCCTGCGTGGCGCCCGATTACACCCGCATGATCATGCGTGTCGACACGGCCCCGGCAGGTCACGGTGACGTCTTGGGCACCCTGCTCCACCGAGACGAGAGTAACCGTATTGTGGTGCTGGTCTTCATAGGTGATCTCGGGATGGGCGTTCTCGTATTCCATTTCCCATTCTAGGATTTCCTGCCCCTGGGTCTGTTTGGGCGTCAGGCGCAGACGCTGAAGCGCATGGAAGACCGGGGCATCGAAACGGTAGCGAGTAGTATGACGGATCGAGAGGCGCATCAGGATAGAAACCTGTAATCTTTGGCGATCGCATCTCCGATCGCCGCGTTGGACGCTGTAAAATCGACCAGGAATTCGTGCAGGCCCTGTTCGAAAACGTCGTCGATGGTGAGATCGGCAATCCGTGTATCGGCGGCCCGCATGAGAGCATTGCTTTCCCCTTCCGAGCCATGCAACCGGGCGAGCGCGGCGAGATTGGCGCGCAGGGCGGAATGGCAGAAGGCCAGGCTGCGCGGGAAACAATCGTCGAGAATCAGGAATTCGCAGATTCCGCGTGCATCGATCTGCCCGGCATTGAGCCAGCGATAGGCCCGGTCGCCCGATACCGACCGCAGGACCTGGTCCCATTGGCCGGTATCGAGGCTCGAGCCGACATAAGACAGCGATGGCAATAAGAGGTAGTATTTGATGTCCAGAATGCGGGCGATGCTATCGCCGCGTTCGAGGAAGGTGCCCGCTTGCCCGAAGTGATACCCTTCGTTGCGCAGCATGGAGCCTTCCATCGCACCATGCGCCATCGTACCGGCGCGGCGGATGGTCGCCACCGTGTCGAGTACGCGGTTTTCCCCGACGGGTTTTGCCAGTTGATCCTGAATTTCCAGCCAGTTTTCGTTGATCGCTTCCCACAACTCGCCGCTAATGGCGTTGCGAGCAAGGCGGGCGTTCTGGCGAACCTGTCCGAACATGGCGCGGATCGAAGATGGATTGTCCTTGTCGCGCAGGATATAATTCCACGCCTGCATGCCTGTGTAGGTGCCGTGTTTGGCCTCATAGCCTGCGCGTTGCCCGGCAGTGGACATGACCGATCGCCATTCCTCCTCCGCCGTCACCAAGTCCCGCGTCAGCGCCATGCGCAGTCCCGCATCGAGCAGGCGTGCAGTGTTTTCCGCCCGTTCGAGATAGCGGAACATCCAGAAAAGGCCGTTGGCGGTTCTTCCCAGCATCAGTCCTTCAGCACCCAGGTATCCTTGGTCCCGCCGCCCTGGCTGGAATTGACCACCAGCGAGCCCTCATCCAGGGCCACCCGCGTCAGGCCGCCGGGAGTTATGTCGATCTTATCGGGCGAGACGAGAACGAAGGGTCGCAGGTCCACATGGCGCGGCGCGAGGCCTTTCTTGGTGAAGATCGGACAGGTCGACAGGGCCAGGGTCGGTTGGGCGATGTAGTTTTCCGGCTTGTCGGCGATCTTCTTGCGAAACTCCGCGATTTCCTTCTTCGTTGCGGTCGGACCGATCAACATGCCGTACCCGCCCGAACCGTGGACTTCCTTCACCACCAGTTCGGCGAGGTTATCCAGCACATATTTGCGCGATTCCTCGTCAGCACAGCGATGGGTTTCGACATTGGGTAGCAGCGGTTTCTCGCCCGTGTAGAATTCCACGATTTCCGGCATGAAGGAATAAATCGCCTTGTCGTCGGCAACCCCCGTGCCCGGCGCATTGGCGATAGTCACGCCGCCCGCGCGATAGACATCCATGATGGCCGGCACGCCCAGCACGCTATCCTCGTTGAAGGTCAGCGGATCGAGGAAATCGTCGTCCACGCGGCGGTAGATCACATCCACCGGTTGATAGCCCGATGTCGTCCGCATCGCGACCCGACCGTCGATCACGCGCAAATCGCTGCCCTCGACCAGTTCGGCACCCATCTGGTCGGCAAGGAAAGCGTGCTCGAAATAGGCGGAATTGTAGATACCCGGCGTCAAAACAGCGACGGTCGGCTTGCCTACGGTGCAATCGGGCGCGCAGGCTGCCAGGCTCTTCGCCAGACGCCGCGGGTAATCGGATACGCTTTCCACCGGCACCCGCATGAACAGTTCGGGAAACATCGCCATCATGGTTTCGCGGTTTTCCAGCATGTAGCTGACACCCGAGGGCGTGCGCGCATTATCTTCGAGCACGTAGAATTCGTCGGCTCCCGTGCGCACGAGATCGATGCCGACGATATGGGTGTAGATGCCGCCCGGCGGGGTAAAGCCCACCATATGCGGCAACCAGGCGTCGTTATTGCGAAACAGCCTTTCGGGCACGCGACCGGCGCGGATGATTTCCTGCCGGTGATAGAGATCATGCATGAAGGCGTTGAGGGCGGAAACCCGTTGTTCGATGCCGCGCGTCAGTTTGCGCCATTCCGCCGCGCTAATGACGCGCGGGACCATGTCGAAAGGGATCAGCCGTTCTTCGGCTTCATCTTCGCTATAAACGTTGAAGGTGATGCCGGTTTTGCGAAAATTGCTTTCGGCCTCGACGTGCTTGCGCCGGAGCAGCGCGGTTTCCTGATCGTCGAACCAGTCGCAATAGCCCGCATAGGCCTCGCGGACAGCACCACCGGGATCGCGCATCTCATCGAAAAATTCAGCGTCGCCGGTCATAGTGCCCCAATCAGGAAGGTATCGCTGCACGATCATCGTGCCAGCACGAGGGCAGGACACCCTCCATCAGGGAACTAAAGGTTCAGTCCGCGTCCAGTTCCCTCAGCAACGCCGCGACTGCCTCATGCGTGAGTACGAAACCCATATGTGAACACCGCAGCGCCACTGCGCGGTCGCGCTCGCCCGGCCTGCCGCAGGCTGCCCGGGGATGGACGACGCCGTCCCGCGGACTCCAGAAGGCGACGGTTTCGACCGGTGGTTTTTCGTGGGTCACGGCCTCGATCTCGGGTTCATCCACCCGGTGCCCTGCAATCGCTTGATAGGCGCGCCACCCATTATTCGCACGCGGAGACCCCGAGAAGGGCGACCCCATGGTGATAACCTTGGCCACCTTGTCGGGATGGGCCTTGGCCAATTCACGCGCCATCACCCCGCCCAGGCTCCACCCCACCAGGTGGATCGGCTGTCCCTTAACCCGGTGCAACTCCACCAGCCGGCTTTCGACTTTCCGAAAACGGGCCTCGGTCGCGCCCAGATTGTAGCCCAAACCCCATTTCTTGGTCGTGTGCCCGGCCTTTTCCAGCTTGCGCGCCATCCAGCGCATACGGATCGGGTGCGCGCCGAAACCGGGCAGCAGCATGACGGTTTTCGGATTGCGGGCCGCAGCGATCTGAAGCGGCGGGCCGACGAGTCGGCGCGCCGGTTCTAGGGGCCAGAGAAACTCGCGCAGCAGCAATTGCCAATGCGGGCCCCGCGCATCGTCCGGGCTCGGCTCGGCGGCGAGCGCCCAGCGGCGCGCCAGCTCCTCCCGATTGGCCAAGGCGGTGTCTTTGAACGGTAATGTTGCCATCACCGCGTCATAATACGCGAAGCCGATTAACGGCCCCCGAATTTCACCCGGTCATTTACGCGTCGCAATCGCCGATGCGCTCCTGCGAACTCTTCATCGTCATTTCCATCGACTGACCGTCCGGCCCTTCGCCAACCATTGTCATGGTCATCTGGGACGATGTCTCTCCGCCCGTGCCCTGCATGGTCATGCGGGCAGCGCCTTGCCCGTCGGCATCGCAATTCATGATCGCATCGATGCTGCCACCTTCGGCCTCGAACTTTTCGAAAGTGCAGTCCGAACCGGACTCTTGCGATTGCCGGGCCATTTCCTCGAAGCCTTTCTCGGCCTCCTCCGCAGTCAGACAATATTCGTGAGTCTGCGGCCCGCGATCGAACATGCTGCGCATCATGTCCTGCACCTGTTGCGGCGCACCGGGCATTTCGACGTCGACGAACTCCACCGTGGCGCGATATTTGCCCGGTTGCGGCCTGACCATGTCCTCGGTCTTGGCCGCTGCCTCGGCCATCGTAATCTCGCCGTCCCCATCGGCATCGGCACTGGCCCCGCCCCCACACGCGGCAAGGGTGAAGCTGGCGGCGGCGGCAATCACGATACGATGCATATCAGGTCTCCTAAATCTTCTTCCGAAGCTAGCAGCCGGATGGCTTGAGGCAAGCACCGTTGCACGCCGCCACGATGTTCCCCATATGTGCGCGCATGAGCGAACTCGTTATTCGAAGAGGGCTGGAAGAGCCGGATACCACCGACGAGTTCGTCCCCCATAAGCCCGCGCGCCCCGAAAAATCGATGCCGGGCAAGAAATTCAAGCTCGTCAGCGATTACACGCCGAGCGGCGACCAGCCCACCGCGATCGCCGAACTGACCGGCGCGGCAAAGGAGGGCGACCAGACGCAGGTGCTGCTCGGCGTCACCGGCTCGGGCAAGACCTTTACCATGGCCAAGGTGATCGAGGAATTGCAGCGCCCGGCGTTGATCCTTGCGCCGAACAAGATCCTCGCCGCGCAGCTCTATGGCGAGTTCAAGAGCTTCTTCCCGGAAAACGCGGTCGAGTATTTCGTCAGCTATTACGACTATTACCAGCCCGAAGCCTACGTCCCGCGCTCCGATACCTATATCGAGAAGGAAAGCTCGGTGAACGAGGCGATCGACCGGATGCGCCATTCGGCCACGCGCGCGCTGCTGGAGCGCGACGACGTTATCATCGTCGCCTCGGTGTCATGCCTCTACGGTATCGGTTCGGTCGAAACCTATTCGGCGATGATCTTCGACATCAAGAAGGACGAGACGGTCGACCAGCGCGAACTGATCCGCAAGCTCGTCGCCCTGCAATACAAGCGCAACGATGCCGCCTTCGCGCGCGGCAATTTCCGCGTGCGCGGCGACAGTCTCGAGATTTTCCCGAGCCACTACGAGGACATGGCCTGGCGGATCAGCTTCTTCGGCGACGAAATCGAGGAAATCAGCGAATTCGACCCGCTCACCGGCAAAAAGGGCGCCAGCCTCGACAAGGTGCGCGTCTATGCCAATTCGCACTACGTCACGCCCGGCCCGACGATGAAACAGGCCAGCGAGGCGATCAAGTTCGAGCTGCAGGAACGGCTTAAGGAACTTCACGAGGAAGGCCGCCTGCTCGAAGCCCAGCGGCTCGAACAGCGCACCAATTTCGACCTAGAAATGATCGCCGCCACCGGCTCCTGCGCAGGAATCGAGAATTACAGCCGTTTTCTCACCGGCCGCCTCCCCGGCGAACCGCCGCCCACGCTGTTCGAATACCTGCCCGAAAACGCGTTGCTCTTCGTCGATGAAAGCCACCAGACCGTGCCGCAGATCGGCGCGATGTCGAAAGGCGACCATCGCCGCAAGATCACGCTGGCCGAACATGGCTTTCGCCTGCCTTCTTGCATCGACAACCGCCCGCTGCGGTTCAACGAATGGGACGCTATGCGCCCGCAGACATTCGCGGTCTCGGCCACGCCCGGAACGTGGGAGATGGAGCAGACCGGCGGAGTGTTTGCCGAACAGGTCATCCGCCCCACCGGGCTGATCGATCCGCCGGTCGAGATCAAACCGATCGAAGACCAGGTCCAGGACTGCATCGAAGAGTGCAAGGCAACCGCCGCCAAGGGCTATCGTACGCTCGTCACCACGCTGACCAAGCGGATGGCCGAAGATCTCACCGAATTCATGCATGAGGCTGGCGTAAAGGTCCGCTACATGCACTCCGACGTGGAGACGCTCGAACGGATCGAGCTCATTCGCGACTTGCGCCTCGGCGTTTACGACGTGCTGGTGGGTATCAACCTGCTGCGCGAAGGTCTCGACATTCCCGAATGCGGGCTGGTCTGTATCCTCGATGCCGACAAGGAAGGCTTCCTGCGTTCCGAAACCTCGCTGATCCAGACCATCGGCCGCGCGGCGCGCAATGTCGATGGCCGCGTGATCCTCTATGCCGACCGGATCACCGGCAGCATGGAACGCGCAATGGCGGAAACCGAGCGCCGCCGCGAGAAACAGCGCGCCTATAACGAAGAACACGGCATCACGCCGCAGACGATCAAGCGTCAGATCGCCGATATCGTTGCCGATACCGCGGGCAAGGATGGCGTTACCGTCGACACCGGCGACGATCAGCGCAACAATCTCGTCGGCCACAATTTGCGCGCCTATATCGAGGATCTGGAAAAACGCATGCGCGCGGCTGCCGCCGATCTGGAGTTCGAAGAAGCCGGCCGCCTGCGCGACGAAATCCGCCGGTTGGAGAATGACGAACTCGGATTGGGCGACGAGGAGAAGAAGGCGCCACGCGTTGGGCGGAGCGATGCCGGGCGGCCGGGGACGCGCAAGACGCGGTATGGCAGGACGCGTTCCAAACGAATGGGCGGGGAGCTTTAGCCTCATTTACCTGTCGATAAGGCGAAACGGTGGGATTCGAATTGATGACCACAAATTACTGGTTACGCAGCCGAATTTTGGCGGGGACGTGATGGCATCCGGGGGCCACGCGGAAAGCCATCTTGTTGACAGCGAATCCAACAGGCTTCGTATGAAGAGCTGCACTCAGCCCAGGGGCAGCTATGATTGAGACTTTCAGCAGCAACGAAACCGAGCGCATCTGGAGGGGTCGTCGCAGTCGCAAGCTGCCCGTCGATATCCAGTTTCGCGCTCTGGCGAAACTCAACATGATCGATGCAGCCGAGACTCTCGACGATCTCAAGCTGCCGCCTAGCAATCGCCTGCACGCGCTCAAGGACGACCGCGCCGGGCAGCATTCGGTTTCAATTAACACGAAATGGCGTATATGTTTCCGCTGGAAAGACGGAAACGCTTACGATGTCGAAATCATCGATTACCACTGATGGCGACTGGCTGCATATCCCCCATGCGGGCGAGATGCTGGTCAGCGAATTCATGGAACCGCTGGAGCTCGATGCCACCGCTTTGGCTAAGGCCATCGAGGTCGATGTCGCGCGTCTCGACGCGCTGATCGATGGAAGCGAGCGGATCGATGGTGAACTCGACCTGCGCCTTTCGCGCTATTTCCGCATGTCCGAAGGCTTTTTCCTGCGCTTGCAGACATCCACCGACCTACGCATTGCCAAGCGTGCGCTGAACGGCGAACTCGACCGCATCGTGCCCCGCGCCGCCTGATCGGATAAGTTATCGACGGGGGCCGGCCAACTCTCGACCGGCGTCGTTCGCCGCCCTTCACCGCCCTTGACGTTAGGTCCATCCTCCCGTGCATTCTGTGGGAGGAAAGCCGATGAAATTGCCGATCACCGTT
>CAMYIQ010000040.1 GCA_947258465.1 uncultured Erythrobacter sp. | reverse complement strand
CGTCTTTTCCATCGCCCGTATTTCTTGGAGGATATTGTGCAGCGCGGGCTTTGCGGAAAGCTCGAACCAGGCTGGAATGCTGGGTTGCGGCTCAACGAAAGCTGTCGAAATGACCGCGATCCGGCGGATCGCGGTTTCCCGCATCGCGAGAATCAGCTTGCGCGTCCCTTCGGTGTAGAGCGGAGGCGGGTGGATGGCTGTCGATGGGCTTAACGGGACTCCGAGAGCAGAAATGATCGCACGGCATCCCTCGAGATTATCCGCGAATGCATCGTCCAGGACATCGCATTCGAAGTATTCGATGCCTTCGATACGCGCCAATGGCGGCGGTACGGCGTGTTCGAACGCCCGTACCGCCACGTTGCGGCGGATCGCCTGGCGCAGGATCTCGCCGCCGGTTTTTCCTCCGGCTCCGAAAACTGCGATGGGGGATGTATCGCTCACTGGCTAACCTTCCCTTGTCTCTGCTCCGTCCTGCGGTCGGCAGCGCGCGATCGAGGCGGATGTGCATGGATGCTGTCAGGCGAGTGCCGACGGATGCCAGCGCCCTCCTGGGCGTGGGCTAGGTCTCGGCACTGGCGCAGGTCGTGTAGCCCCAGAAGCCGAACTCGTCCTTCGCTCGCGGGGCGACGACGATCATTTCCTGCATTTGGAGGCCAGCGGTTCCCCGATCGTCGAGCGGGCGCGTGCGGATGCGAAGCTCTCCGCTGGCATAGCTGCCGGGACCGTTCGACATCACCGGGATGAGCTTGCCGTTGATCTTGATCGCGCCCTGCCCGTCGCCATCATGGACGAAAGAGGGGAAGGCGACTTCGGTCAGGCGGAACTGGCAGGCATTCTCGGCTCCGAGAGCGGCGAGGTCCGCATCGCTCATCGTCTCGGGAAGCATCAGCCCTGGGTTGAGATTCGCAAGCGCGCTGGCCGCGTTCTCGATCGGAGCCGCGCTCGGCGGTGGATCGAGCCGGGCCTCCCGGTCATTTCCAATGGCGGTATTCGAATTGCAGGCCGCCAGCGGTACCGCAGCCAATGCGATGAATGCGATCCGGTTCATTGCTGCATCTCCTCGGGCAGGCGTTCTGAGGTCCTCGGTCCGTTCCGTTCGATGTCGTCGATCAGATATTTCATCTCGGCGATCTCGCGGCGCTGCGCGACGATGATGGCCTGAGCGAGTTCGCGCACGCGGGGGTCCTTCAGGCTGGCCCTTTCGCTCGTCATGATTGCGATCGAGTGGTGCGGGATCATCGCCGCCATATACTCGGTGTCATCGACAGTCGTCTGGCTGCGCACGAGCCACAAGGCGAGCGCGAAAACCAAGGCGCCGACACCCAGAATGGCGAGGTTCTTGGTTCGGTCCTTATACATGCCCCACATGAAGAGTAGCATGACGACCATCATCATCGCGCCCATCACGAACATCATCCAGAAGCGGGTTTCGCTCCAGAAGACATCGTCCATGTCGTAGGTGTTGGCATACATCAGAAAGAACATGATCACGGTGGAAGTCGACACCATGGCCATGAACCGCCAATAATTGCCGCCCCTTGCCGTTTCGGAATGGGATGGAACTTCGGTCATGCTGGTTCACCTTCCTTCGACATGATTTCTCAAACGGGGCCAAGCGAACGATGCACGCCTGGCTCCTGCGATGACTCGATAATGGCTGCAACGCGCCAGACCGGGAAAACCGCCAAGGGCATGAGACCGTCGGGCCGCGCGACAGGGGATGGGCCTCTTCGCTTCCTGGCCTGTCGGCATAATTTTCCCCTGTTCTGTCTCACGAGGTCGAGAACATCCTGTCAGGCAATACGATGGGCCGGGGCGCATCCCTCAAAAATTTGTTCGAAGATCGACCGCAGGACATCCGCTCGCCACTTCATGCGGACGCGTTTCGGGATGATCGCGAGGGCGGGACCAGGCGATCCCGTTGCGGACCGCACACAGATAAAGCTACATTTCTCCTGCCCCCAAGATGTTACGAAACCTCGCGCCTGGCTGCCCAGCGACGGCGGGCGGTTAGCTTGCGCCCGTCCAGCGCGTTCTTCGTCAGAAGCCAGAGATTGACCGCGCCTGCGGCGAGTTCGACCATCTGTACGGCATAGAATGTTGCATCGAAATCGCCGGCTTTCGCCTTGGCCGCCAGAAACAGCGCCGAAGGGATGAGGATCAGAACGCCGTTGGCGGCAATGATCGGCATCCGCTTGCGCTTCTTGCCGAGGAGACCGCCCGATCGCCCGCCGGAGAGTGTGAAGCCGGTTCCACCGACTGCCGCCAAAGCGGGAATGAGAATGATGAACCCCCACGGGATGAGTGTCTTGACGAAAACCACGAAAGGTTTCGAGCCCGAGAGTTCGGAGATTGCGGTAGAGAGCCAGAAGGTTGCGATCATGAGGATCGCAACCCCACCGGCGAGAGGATGGACGGTCTTCTTCATTTTCACTGTCCCGATCCCGTTGCGAGCGGCGCATCGGTGTGGATCGCGCGGCGATATCCGGGGCCTTCGACCACCGGCACGATCTTGCGCTCGTCCTTTTGCGTCGCAGCGGCGGCGAGGGCCAGCGCGCTTTCCCGGATGGCGAATGCGGTAAGATGCTTCATCGGATCTTCCTTCCATCTACATAGCATGCTATCCTCATATACACAGCATGCTATGGATACTCAAGGTCCCGCGATGCCATTCGAAAAAAACGCCTCCATGGGCTTTGTCACCAACCGGCTGGCGCGGTTGTTTGCCCAGCATCTGCACGCCCGCATCGCGCCTCTGGGACTCGCCCCGGCGCAATTCATGACGCTTTTGGAACTTTGGGAAGGCGATGGTCTGACCCAGGCAGAGCTTACCGATCGCCTCGATGTCGAGCAGGCGACCATGGCCAACACGCTCGCGCGGATGAAGCGGGACGGGCTGATCGAGCGGACGCCGCATCCGCAAGACCGGCGCGCGCAGCTTGTCTGGTTGACCGACAAAGCGCGTTCTCTCGAGCAGCCGGCAAAACAGGCGGCGCATTCGGTCAACCAAATGGCACTGGCAGGATTAGGGGAGGCCGATGCCGCAGAGGCGCTCGGTCATATGAACACCATGATCGAAAGCTTGCGGGAGAAACCCGGATGAGGGTGCGAGGGGCTCAGACATGAGGCGGCCAAGGCCCTCAGGCCCTGTCGGCCGGGCGACGAGCGACCGCCATCGCGAGCGTTCCGATACATTATCCAATGCGATCCGAAGGGCGGGGCCGAAGACCGCGCGCTCCCTGAAGCCTTGGGCCATCTCTTCGATTTCAGGGAATTGGTGCGGTCGAGAAGACTCGAACTTCCACGGGTTATTCACCCACAACGACCTCAACGTTGCGCGTCTACCAGTTCCGCCACGACCGCACACAGTCTGCATCGGGAGCGAATCCTGTTGGATGCTCCCGCCGGTAGGAGCGCGCCACTAGCAGCGAGGCTGCGCCCCCGCAAGCACCTTTGTTGCCCGAATTCGAAAGCTAGCGCGGCGCCCAGCCGATATCTGCGAACACGGCCGATTTCGGTACATCGGTGACGGCTTCGTTGATGGTCAGCTCTTCCCCCGGCGCCAGATTCGATTGGGGGGGCTGGACGACCCAACTGTAGACCTGCCGCTCGCGCTGGTCGCGCAGGACGATCAGAATTGGCGGGATCTGCCGTGATTCTCGCGCGGTATTTTTGACGACGATCCGCGCGCCGAAGAATTCGGTCCCGTTGGGCAGTGTGCGCCGTTCCTGCTGGTCCACGGGGAACGCCAGTTCGAGATCGGGTTGCGCGGCTCCGAACAGGGGGCGCGTCACCGGCACCCATTCGGGGAGGCCGACAGAGTTTACCGCCACTACGGTGCCGAGTGCGATCACCGCGAAAAGGGCTGCGGCCCAGGTCCATAGCTTGGTGATGTTCCGGCGCGGGCGGAACGGGGGTGAATGATCGAAGCGCGAAGGCCCTTGCTCGGTTTCGGCCTGGGGTGGCGGCGGGAGATCTTCCTGCACCTCGCCATAGGGTGGTGCGGTTTCGTCGAAATCAGGCCCATCGCGGCCGGTTCTTCCGCTGTCCGCATCGTCAGATGTAAAGCCCGGCTTGGCTGCCGGATCGGAGGCAGTGGGCTTTTCGACCGGCCCAGGTTGCGCCGCAGACGGATGCGGTGGTGGTGGCGGTACGGGTGCTGTATCGACCGCCGCCAGGCGTTCGGCATCGGGGCCGTCCTGGAACCAGCTATGCTTGCATTTCGCGCAGCGCACCGTGCGCCCGTCGAGTCCGATGGCGCTGTCGGGCACGACGTAACGCGTCGAGCAAGCGGGGCAAGCTATGATCATGGTGACCCAAGGCCTTAGGCCGCCTCGTGAATCACGACAAGCGACTGCCCTGTTCGCAAACCGTGACGGCGCCTTTTTTCCACATGCAAGCGCGGGTATAGGCTGTTTCCGACAATGACGGGCGCTTTCTTCCTCTTGATCGACCGGGCCGGGCAATGAGCGGGTCCGAGGGCGAGGTCGTCCAGTTCGACAATGTCGGGCTGCGTTACGGCACCGATCGCGAGGTGCTCTCCAACGTCTCCTTCACGCTCTATCCGGGGCGATTCTATTTCCTCACCGGGGCCAGCGGTGCGGGCAAGACCTCGCTGCTCAAGCTGCTCTATCTCGCCCAGCGCCCGTCGCGCGGCGCGATCCGTCTGTTCGGGACCGATGTCATCACCCTGCCGCGCGAGCGCTTGCCCGCCTATCGCAGGCGGATGGGCGTGGTTTTCCAGGATTTCCGCCTGGTCGATCATCTCTCGGCCTTCGACAACATCGCGCTGCCGCTCCGCGTGTCGGGCGTCCGCGAAGCGGATTTGCAGGGGCCGGTATCCGACATGCTCGACTGGGTGGGGCTTGCCAACCGCGCCGATGCCCGTCCGGCAACGCTATCGGGCGGCGAGCAGCAACGCGTCGCCATCGCCCGCGCGGTGATCGGGCGGCCCGACATGCTCGTGGCCGACGAGCCGACAGGCAATGTCGATCCCGAAATGGCACTGAAGCTCATTCGCCTGTTCGAGGCGCTCAACCGTCTCGGCACGACCGTGGTGGTGGCGACTCACGATGTTCACCTGCTGCGGAAAGTGCCCGACTCGCTGATCATGCGCCTCGACAAGGGCGCGTTGTCG
>CAMYIQ010000039.1 GCA_947258465.1 uncultured Erythrobacter sp. | reverse complement strand
TCGCGCCCGCCAATGGACACCGCCCCGCTTCCGTCAGCGCGGATCGCATCGAGATCGCCGTCGATGTTTTCGAGCACATGCGGCACGTCCGAAGGCGCACCGATGGTGGCGATGGCAGCGACCTTGTCGAAGCCAAGGTCGTCGGCTGCAGCCAGTACCGCCGCCCCGCCAAGGCTATGCCCGACAAGCAGTACCGGTGCGTCGAACCGCTCGAACAGGTCGTTGGCGGCCGCCACCAAATCCGCGACATCGGTCGCGAAACCGGCTCGCCCGAAATCGCCTTCGCTGCCGCCAAGTCCGGTGAAATCGAAGCGCAGACAGGCAATGCCCTCTTTCGCCAGCGCTCGCGCAATGCTCACGGCAGCCTTGCTTTGCTTGGTGCATGTGAAGCAATGCGCGAACAGAGCCGCGCCGCGCACCAGGCCGGTGGGCAATTCGAGCGCTCCGTCGAGCGTATGGCCAGTGTCGGCTTGAATGGTGAGTTGTTCAGTCGGCACGAATTTGTCTTTCCTTCCCGGCGGTTGCCCCTGCGGCCCCGCCCGTATACCCCTGCCGTCTTGATCCACCTGTAAGGAGAAGATCATGCGCAGCCTGGCTCTCGCCGCTCTCATCGCAGTCGCGGCTCCTGGCCCCTTATACGCGCAGCAAGCCGACAATGTTGCAAGCGAGGTCGAAGTTTCTGCCGAACTCCGCGCGCGAATGGATGACGTGGTAGTGCTTTTGAACGGCACGGGAGAGCCGCAGGAAATTCTGTCCGAACAGTTTCTTGCCGCCGTTCCGCCTGCGCAGGTCGCCGAAATGGGCACGCAGTTGAAGACGCAATTCGGCGATGTGCTGGGCGTTGAAAGCATCGATCCCCGCAGCGCGCATAGTGCGTCTTTCGTTTTGCGGTTCGAGAAAGCTCTCGGGAACGGTCAGATCGTGATTGCGCCGACCGAGCCCCACAAGATCACAGGCTTGCGGCTGACCGGCTTCGACCCGATCGACGACAATGCCGATAAGATCACCGCCGACATGTCGGCGCTTTCCGGAAGTTCGGCCGCCTGGTTTGGCCCTCTGGACGGCCCGGCAGTGTTCTCACACGGCGACAGCAAAGCGCAATTCGCAATCGGTTCGACTTTCAAGCTTTACGTACTCGCCGCAATTTCGCGTGCCGTGGACGAGGGTCGGCTTTCATGGGACACTGTCGTCCCGCTATCCTCGAAGAGCTTCCCGAGCGGTATCTCGCAGGATTGGCCGGACGATGCGCCTGTTACGCTGCACACATTGGCCACGCTGATGATTTCGATCAGCGACAACACCGCGACCGATACATTGATCGATGCCGTTGGACGCGAGGCGATCGAGGCGGAACTGCGCGCCAGTGGCCATGGTGCACCGGAGAAGACCCTCCCCTTCCTGAAAACGCTCGAATTGTTCGCGCTAAAGGTGCTCGGCAGCGGAGAGAATTATTCCACTGCCGATGAAGCCCGACGCCGCGCCATCCTTGGCGAGCTCGACCTGACGGATCTTTCCGAAGAGCCGTTTCGCGAGGTCTTCACCGGCAATACGCCCGTGCTGGTCGACACGGTCGAATGGTTTGCGAGCATGGAAGACCAGCGCGCTTTAATGCGCGTGCTGGCCGCCGACACGGACGATACGGCGCGGCAGATCATGGCGGTCAACACTGGCCTCACCGACAAGAAGATCGCCAATTGGAACTATGTCGGTTTCAAGGGCGGCAGCGAGCCCGGTGTTCGCAACCTTTCCTGGCTGCTCCAGGATGAAACAGGGCGCTGGCATATGCTCGCCATCAGCTGGAACGACACGCAGGCGGAGATCGATACCAACACGCTGCTAATGCTGGCGCAGCGGATTCTGGCACTGGCCGACTGATCCCTTGCCCTTCGCGTGCGTCGCCCCTAACGCTTACGTAAAGTTGCAAGGGAAAACCGATGACCGAACCGACCCGTTTCGAAGGTACGAAATCCTATATCGCCACCGACGACCTGAAGGTGGCCGTAAATGCGGCGGTGACGCTGCGCCGTCCGCTGTTGGTCAAGGGCGAGCCGGGTACGGGCAAGACAGTCCTCGCGCACGAGATCGCCAAGGCGATCGATGCGCCCCTGATCGAATGGAACGTCAAGTCCACGACCAAGGCCCAGCAGGGCCTCTATGAATATGACGCGGTCGCCCGCCTGCGTGACGGCCAGCTCGGCGATGAGCGGGTCCACGACATCTCGAACTACATCAAGAAGGGGAAGCTGTGGGAGGCTTTCACGGCCGAACAGCTTCCCGTCCTGCTGATCGACGAGATCGACAAGGCCGACATCGAATTCCCCAACGACTTGTTGCAGGAACTCGACCGGATGAGCTTCGACGTCTACGAAACGCATGAGCGGATCGAGGCCAAGGAACGCCCGATCGTCGTGATCACCTCGAACAATGAGAAGGAACTGCCCGACGCCTTCCTGCGCCGCTGTTTCTTCCACTATATCAAGTTCCCCGACACCGAGACGATGCGCGATATCATCGAGGTCCATTTCCCCGGCATTCAGAAGAGCCTCGTCACCAAGGCGATGGAAATCTTCTACGAGATCCGCGACGTGCCAGGCCTCAAGAAGAAGCCCTCCACCAGTGAACTGCTCGACTGGCTCAAACTGCTGCTCAACGAAGACATGCCGCTCGACGTGCTGCAGGATGCAAACCCCAATGCCGCGATCCCGCCACTGCACGGCGCACTGCTCAAGAACGAACAGGATGTGATGATGTTCGAACGCCTCGCCTTCATGGCGCGGCGGCAAAGCTGATGTCCCATCAGGGTGGCTGCCTTTGCGGTGCGGTGCGGTTCGAGATTACCGCAGACCCGGTCGGCGCACGGTACTGCTGGTGCCGGGATTGCCAGCGGATCGCATCGGGCATGGCGACGATGAACGTGCTGTTTCCCTCCGAAGCGGTCGCGTATTCGGGTGAGATGACGACGATGCGTTTGGTTGCCGACAGCGGGAATACCGTCGAACGGGGGTTTTGCTCGCAATGCGGCTCGCAAATGTACAGCAAGACGGTAATCGGCCCTGAACAACCCATGCGGGTGCGTGCCGGAACGCTGGACAATCCCGAGATATGCCCGCCCAGCCTGATAATCTGGGGGCCGAGCGCACCAAGCTGGGCGCCCTTCCCCGATGGCATGCCGGTGCTCGAGGCCGGTCCGGAATCGCCAGAGTGGCGCCGCCCGGATTCCCCTCAAGAGAAGCTGTAAGCTAGCTCGAAATCGCCCCAACGGCGCCCGTTGACGATAACCGGGACATAAACATTGCGCACTACGCGATAGGACTGGCCGTCATTTTCGTGACGATAGACCGCCATCATGTAGCTCGCATCGCTCTTTTTCGCCTTCTGGTCTATGGGATTGAAGATGATGCGGCCGTTACGGCAATACTTGGTGTCGTGAGCCAGATCACCGGTTGGCGTTTTTGAGTTCCGCGTGAGATGCGTCGGAAGATAACCGTTCACATCACTGCATACAGAACCGAGAATGTCGCCGCTCTCCGCGCCTGCCGCTGCGTCGAGCACGGGGCGCCAATGCTCGTTCGCCCATTCCATCAGCCCGGTCCGGAAGCGTTTGGGGTTTGATCCTTCGATTGAGCAATAGTCCCGGTCGAAGAGCTGCTCGAGTGTCAGCTCGCCTTTGGCGATGGCTTCTTCGGCCATAACGATAATGTCCTGCGCATGGCCTTGCGCTTTTTCGACCATCGCGCTGTCTTGCGGCGAAAGGCCCGCCTTGACCAGCTTGTCGAACATTTCACTGGCGATCAGTTCGAGGCTTTCCATCCGGTCATGCGCATTCGCGAGGTTGTTCTCGTTTTCCTTGACCGAGCCATCGAAATTGCCGAGCACGTCCTGCACGCTGTGGACATGATCCGAGATCGTCGCGGTATTGCGTGCGATCTGGTCCTGCTGTCCATCGACTTCGAGCAGCAGCGCGGTAACACTGCGCATCGTATCCTCGATCGAACCGACCGAGTTCTTGGCCTGGCTGCTGGCGGCAGCACCGCTCTCGATTTTCTCGATCACCTGGCCGGCCTCTTTTCCGAGCATGTCGACCGTGCGGCCGATTTCTTCGGTCGCCTTGCGGGTTTCGCTGGCGAGCGACTTCACCTCGTTGGCGACGACCGCGAAGGTGCGCCCCTGCTCACCGGCGCGCATCGCCTCGATCGTGGCATTGAGCGCCAGGATATTGGTCGTCTCGGCGATTTGGTCGATTTCCTGGCTCGAACGGCGTACCTGATCCATCGCCGCAGCAAAGCCGGTGACATGCTCGGTCAGAGTTTCGACGAGACTGAGCAGATTGCCGATCTCGTTGAGCGAATTGCTGATCATCAGCGAGCCATCGTTGAGCCGTTCGATCGCGCGTTCAGACAGCAGGCGCGCTTCGTCGCTAGCCTCCAGAACCTTGCGCTGATCGTCGTCGAGCGCGCGGACGGTTCCCTGCAGTTCGACATATTCTCGGCGCAAATGCCCGAAGGAATCGATGACGTCTCGCACTATGCCGGCGACATCGGAGCACCCCACGGCAACCTTGCCGCAAGTCTCGGGTATCTGGTCGAGTGCCGATGCGCCCGGGGCATCGATCGCGCTAAGTTCCATTGTCCAAGTGACCCCTGAGTGGATTTTTGTGCGACCTGCGTAGGACAGGATGGTTAGCGGACGGTAAAGACAAAGTCGTAAATCGGGCACTGGTGCGGGCCGCAGGCACGCGCTAGACCCTCGGATATGTTCTTCAATTTCGTCGACGAGCTGCGCGCTGCGGGCATTCCCGCAAGCTTCAAGGAACACCTCACGCTGATCGAGGCGCTGGATCGCGATGTGATCGAGCAATCGCCGGAAGCGTTCTATTATCTCAGCCGCGCGACCTTCGTGAAGGACGAAGGCCTGCTCGATCGGTTCGATCAGGTTTTCCAGAAGGTGTTCAAGGGTATCCTGACCGATTACGGGCAGAACCCGGTCGATATCCCGGAAGACTGGCTCAAGGCCGTCGCTGAGAAATTCCTCTCCGAAGAAGAGATGGAGAAGATCAAGAGCCTGGGCGACTGGGACGAGATCATGGAAACGCTGAAGAAGCGCCTCGAGGAACAGGAAAAACGCCACCAGGGCGGCAATAAGTGGATCGGCACCGGGGGCACCTCGCCCTTCGGAAATTCGGGCTACAATCCCGAAGGCGTGCGCATCGGCGGCGAAAGCAAGCACAAGCGCGCGCTGAAGGTGTGGGATAAGCGCGAGTTCAAGAATCTCGACAACACCAAGGAGCTGGGCACGCGCAACATCAAGATGGCGCTGCGCCGGCTGCGCCGCTTTGCCCGCGATGGCGCGGCGGACGAGCTCGATCTCGACGCGACGATCGAAGGCACCGCCAAGCAGGGCTGGCTCGACATCCATATGCGGCCCGAGCGGCACAATGCGGTCAAGCTGCTGCTATTCCTCGATGTCGGCGGCTCGATGGATCCCTTCATCAAGATGTGCGAAGAGCTGTTCAGCGCCGCCACCGCCGAATTCAAGAACCTCGAATTCTTCTACTTCCACAACTGCCTCTACGAAGGTGTGTGGAAGGACAACCGCCGCCGCTGGCAGGAACGCACCAAGACCTGGGACGTGCTCCACAAATATGGGCATGATTACAAAGTGATCTTCGTCGGCGACGCGGCGATGAGCCCTTATGAAATCACCCATCCGGGGGGCAGCGTCGAACATATGAACGAGGAAGCGGGCGCCACCTGGATGCAGCGCGTGGCCAATACCTATCCTGCGACCGTGTGGCTCAATCCGGTGCCCGAAAAGCAGTGGGGCTATTCGCAGTCGACCAAGGTTATGAAGCATCTCGTCAACGACCGGATGTATCCGCTGACGCTCGACGGTCTCGACGATGCGATGCGTGAACTGAGCCGCAAAACAGGCGCCTGAGTTGAGACACAGCCGCTTCGAGGCGATTCGCCTCCGCCTCGAACGATTCGATCCGGGCACGGGCTGGCGGCTCTGGCTCTACGAGTTCGTGCTGTTCGGTTTCAAACAGGGCTGGGCGTGCCTGTTCGGGGGGCTGATGCTGGCCCTGCTGCTGGCTACGCATTTCCTATATCCGGAAAACGCAGCGCTACATCGCTACGACTTTCTCACCCTTTCCGCGATCGCGATACAGGCGGCGATGCTGGCCCTCCGGCTCGAAACCTGGGCCGAGGCCAAGGTCATCCTGATCTTCCATATCGTCGGCACGGTGATGGAACTGTTCAAGACCGCCGCCGGATCGTGGATTTACCCCGAGGCGAGCGTGCTCCACATCGGCGCGGTGCCGCTGGTCTCGGGCTTCATGTATGCCGCCGTGGGGAGCTATATCGCGCGCGTCTGGCGGATCTTCGACTTCCGCTTCACGAACTATCCCGCGCGCTGGGCCACATGGCTGCTGGCCGCCGCGATCTACGTCAACTTTTTCGCGCATCACTGGCTGCCCGATATTCGCATGCTGTTGTTCGCCGCAACGATCCTTCTGTTCTGGCGAACGCGCGTCCATTTCCGTAACTGGCGCGACCATCGCTGGATGCCCTTATTGCTCGGTTTCCTGCTGGTCGCGCTGTTCATTTGGGGCGCGGAGAATATCGGCACCTTCGCACGGGCCTGGACCTATCCCGGACAGGAGGATGGCTGGAAAATGGTCAGCCTGGCGAAGCTCGGCAGCTGGTTCCTGCTGATGCTTATTAGCTTCGTGCTGGTGGAGCTGGTTTCTCCTGCGCGAAAGCCCGGCTAGCCCTTCTGGTCGAGCTCTTCGTTCAGCCGCAGCGAACAGCGCCAGAAGAAGAAGGCGGGAAGCAGGCCGAGGAAGGCCGCGCCATACAGCACGTAGCGCACGCTTTCCTCGCCATACTCCGGCCGTAGCCAGTCCGACAACATGCCGAAGAAAAGCGGCCCGAGCCCCAGCCCAACCAAATTCTGGAAAAACAGCAGCACCGCCGCCGCGATCGCTCGCGCACGCAACGGCACCAGGCCCTGTGCGGCCGAATAGGTCGGACCGTAGTAGAGCGAGTTGAACAATGTAGGCAGAAACAACAGCGTCAGCGCGAAGAGCCAGTTCTCCGACCGATAGGCGAAGAATGCGAGCGGCACTGCCAGCGCCATTCCCACCGCCGGCGCAGTAAGGACATGCCGACGATTTTCGGCTCCGTAGCGATCCGCCAGCCAGCCTCCGAGAAATGTCCCGGCGATACCGGCGGCGCCGTTGACGACGCCGAACCAGAAGCCGACTTCACCCGGCGTCAGCCCGTGGGTGCGCTGAAAGAAGATCGTGGTCCAGGTGGTTTTCCCGTAAGCAAGGAAAGCTGCGGCCGATCCCGCCACCAGCAGTAGTACGAATGCCCTGGACCCCATGACCGACCGGACCGCTCGCCCCAGGGGCATGGTTTGCTGCGCATTCGATGCGGCTTGTGCTTCCGTCAGATGCCGGCGGGGTTCCTTGAGCCCCCAGGCGACGACGATCGCCAGCACAACGCCCGGTACTCCGACGATAAAGAAAGCCATGCGCCAGCCCACGAAGTCGGCAAGCAAGCCGCCGATCATCATCCCCAGGAGAGTTCCGATGGGTATGCCCAACGCATAGAAAGCCAAAGCCGAGCTGCGCTTTTTGGGTTCGACCATATCGGCGATGAGCGAATGCGCGGGCGGCGTGCAACCGGCCTCACCAATCCCCACCCCGATGCGGGCGAGCAGCAGTTGGAAGAAGTTCTGCGCCATACCGCATAGCGCAGTCATCGCCGACCAGGTTGCGAGCGCTGCCGCGATCAATTTGGGCCGATGCGTTGTAGGACGGTCGGAAAACCGCGCGATCGGCAGGCCGAGAACGGTATAGAACAGCGCGAAGGCCAGCCCCGTCATCAGCCCGATCTGCGTATCGCTCAGCCCCAGTTCGAGCCGGATCGGTTCGGCCAGAATGTTGACGATCTGCCGATCGATAAAATTGAAGATATAAACAATCAGCAGAATCCACAGGGTGACTCTGACCGATCCGCCGGTCTGGCGCGCTGCCGCAGTGGCCATGAAAACTCTCTCCCGAAGCGCGGGTATGCCCGTCGCCAGGGCACAAGCTCCATGCCAAAGGCGATTCCGTCAACCCCGTTCGTCGAAAATCGAAGATCGGGT
The DNA here is from genome assembly GCA_947258465.1 of uncultured Erythrobacter sp. GTDB lineage: Bacteria > Pseudomonadota > Alphaproteobacteria > Sphingomonadales > Sphingomonadaceae > Qipengyuania. The sequence continues at coordinate 6,026 of CAMYIQ010000039.1, read as the reverse complement.
CGGTCGGCGCCCTACCGATACGGGGCGCCCCTTCATGGCTGCACTCGCCCGATCAGCTGTAGATCAGGTGGGGGGCGATCGCTTCGCGCCAGGCAGCCTCATCGGCTGTGGCGAGTTCATCGAGATCGTCGGGTATGGCCCCGCCGTCGTCGACCCATTTGCGCAGGCTTGACCCCCCGTTGATGACATCGATGGCGAGCCGATCGAACTCGTATTCATAGGGGAAGTCGCGCCAGATCGGATAATCCGGGTAAAGAGAGCGGATCGCCTTGAATGCCAGCGCCTGCAAGCGCCACGGCCGGAAGGCGTGGTGATGGTAGAACTTGCCTTCCGCATGGATCATCAAGCCGTTGCACAATGTGCCGGCATGTTTGTGGAAGGTCGGCTCGAACCAGCATTCGCGCAAGGCACAGCCGCGCAGCCATACGGGAGCCATGCGCTGCATTTCCGCAAGCACCGCTTTGGCATCGATGTCGGGCGCGCCGAACAGCACTTCGAGCGGCCGGGTCGTCCCCCGCCCTTCGCTCAAGGTCGTACCTTCCAGCATGACCGTCCCCGCATAGGCGCGGGCCATGTTGAGATTGGCGGCATTGGGGCTGGGATTGATCCAGATGCGATCTTCGGGCCAGCCATAACCCGGCGCCTTGCCCGGTTTCCAGCCTTCCATCTCGATCACCCGCAGGTCGACATCGAGCTTGAAATGATCGACGAACCAGTGCGCCATCTCCCCCATGGTGAGGCCGTGACGCATAACCATCGGTCCGGCTCCGACGAAGCTTTCCTGCCCCGGCAGGAGCAGAGTTCCTTCGACTGGCCCGCCGGCGGGATTGGGACGGTCGAGTACCCACACGCTCTTGCCCGATTTGGCGGCTTCTTCCAGCAGGTAGAGCAGCGTCGTGACGAAGGTGTATATGCGGCAGCCAAGATCCTGCAGGTCGAACAGGAAGATATCGGCGCTGGACATCATCTGGCCGGTCGGACGCCGCACTTCGCCGTAAAGACTGAAAACGGGGATACCGTATTGCGGATCGGTCTCGTCCCCGGTTTCGACCATATTGTCCTGCTTATCGCCCTTGAGCCCGTGCTGCGGCCCGAACGCCGAAGACACGGTTATGCCGCGTTCGATCAGCGCATCGAGCGAATGGTCGAGATTGGCCGTGACCGAGGCCGGATGGGCGATCAGCGCCACTCGCTTGCCCTCAAGCGGTCTGCGCAGTTCCTCTTCCGCGAGGAGGCGATCGATACCGAATTTCATGTGTCGGTCGGTGCCCCAAGCCGTGCGGTGAAGCAAGCCGGATCGTGGAAATCGGGCGCGGAGCCGCCATGCTCCAGCGCCCAGTAGCTCCTATGGCCGCCGACTTCCTCGATGACGCAGGCGAGCGCCATGGCACATTCTTCCCGCGGCAATCCTGCTGCCGGAATTGCCGCATCGAAGATGGCGAAAGCGCTGCCCGGTCGCATGGTGCACACCGGAGCTCGGGGCATGGTCCGTTCGGTCATGCCCGCCCGCCGGGCAGCGAAATCGTATGCGTTCCAGCGTTCGGAAGGCGAAAGGTTGAACTCCGAATAGGAACTGCCTTCCGGGGGCTTTAGAAACATCTCGAAGCAGGTCGTCTGCCAGAGGTCATCCGCCCTGCCCTTGCCAGCCAAAGGCGGGACGACCAGTTTGCCCGATCCTTCGATGCGCCAGCGAAGGCGCAACCAGTTCCGATCCCGCCCGAAGAGCCGCGATTCCACACTCGAAACAGCCAAAGGTGGATGGGCCGGATGCGGGTGCAATCGATACGTTTTCATGCCGCCTCTTACCTGCTAGCGGGCGCTTCGTCATGAGCAACTACTCCTCCGATCTCCTGCGCCTGCTCGACGAGCGTGGCTACATCCATCAGACTACCGATGCCGAGGGCCTCGACGCGCTCGCACGCGAACAGATCGTGCCCGGTTATATCGGGTTCGATGCGACCGCGCCCTCGCTCCATATCGGCAGCCTGGTCCAGATCATGATGCTGCGCCGGTTGCAGCAGACCGGCCACAAACCCATCGTTCTGATGGGCGGCGGCACGACACGGATCGGCGACCCCACAGGCCGCGACGAAAGCCGCAAAATGCTGACCGACGAGGTGATCGCGGCCAATATCGCCGGTATTCGCACAGTCTTCGAGAGGCTGCTGAAATTCGGTGACGGACCGACCGATGCGGTCATGGTCGATAACCAGGATTGGTTGAGCAAGCTGGGCTATATCGAGATGCTGCAGAAGGTCGGCACGCATTTCACGATCAATCGTATGCTGGCATTCGATTCGGTGCGCCTGCGGCTCGAACGCGAACAGCCGATGACCTTTCTCGAATTCAACTACATGATCCTGCAGGGCTACGATTTCCGGTACCTGTCGCAGGAAATGGGCGTACGTCTGCAAATGGGCGGCAGCGACCAGTGGGGCAATATCGTCAACGGGATGGAACTCGGCCGCCGGATGGACGGAACCGAACTGTTCGGGCTGACCACCCCGCTTCTGACCACCGCCGACGGCGCCAAGATGGGCAAGACCGCCGCCGGGGCCGTGTGGCTGAACGAGGCGCAGTTGCCGAGCTACGATTTCTGGCAATACTGGCGCAATGTCGACGATCGCGACGTGGGCCGTTTCCTGCGCCTGTTCACCGATCTCCCGCTCGAGGAGATCGCGCGTCTCGAATCGCTCGGGGGTGCGCAGATCAACGATGCGAAGACGGTCCTCGCCAATGAGGTGACCAAGCTGGTGCGCGGCGAGGAAGCCGCCGTCCTGGCCGCGAACACCGCTGCCGAAACTTTCGCCGGAGGCGGCGCCGGGGCCGACCTTCCATCGCTCGACGTGGGCGATGACGGTATGCGGATCGGCGCGGTGCTTACTGCGCTTGGCTTCACCGCCTCGAACGGGGAGGCCAAGCGGAAGCTGGCAGAAGGCGCGGTCAAACTGGATGGCGAGCCGGTGACCGATCCGGGCTTTCTGGTCACGATCGACGAAGGCGCCGAATCGAAGCTCAGCCTGGGTAAGAAGAAGCACGCGATCATTCGCCGCTAATTGTCGGCGAACCGTTTATCCGTGGGGGACGAACCGCTAGACCGGTTTACCAATTGGCAGCCTTTTACGCCCATAAAGTCGGGCAATCGTTTCATCGCAGAGGGGCCGCCAGCATGAGTGCCGGAGCACAACTGAGCGTTACCGACCAGCGGCGCATGACGCGTCACCCGGTCGATTACCCGGTCATCGCCGAACATTTCGGCAAGGGCGATGTGCGTCTTCATATCGCCAATATCTCCGCCAACGGCTTCATGATCGACAATGGCGAGGGGATCGATCGCGGTGAACGCGTGATCGTGCGCCTGCCGGTGATCGGCCGTATCGAAGCCTATTGCATCTGGACCCGCGACAATCGCGCGGGCTTTCAGTTCGAACGCATTATCCGGGTCGACGATTTTCTGGCGATGATCGACACGCTCCAGCCCAATCCACGCCTGCGCAAGCTGCGCTGATCCGCAACGCCTTCTACTAGAACGACAAGCAGGCCCGTCTTCACAAGCGAAGGCGGGCCTGTCATGCGTCCGGCGTGACCGAAACCGCCACCCCCGCCCCCGACCGATCGCCGCTGCGGATCGCCAATTTCAGAGCGTACTGGCTCAGCCGCCTGTCGATGACCCTGGCCCAATACGCGATGATGCTGATCATCGGATGGCAGACTTACAATATCGCCCGCGACAGCGGAATGAGCGTGGCCGAATCCTCCGGCCAGCTCGCGCTCATCGGCCTGCTACAATTCGTGCCGTTATTCCTGCTCACACCATTTTCGGGCTGGGCCGCGGACCATTTCGACCGCCGCAATATCGCCCGGCTTACAGTGGTGGCGCAATTGGGCTGCGCAGGAGCGCTTGCCTGGCTGACCTGGAGCGGAAATCTCACTCTTTTCGCCCTGTTCGGCGTTGCCGTCGTATTGGGGATAGTCCGGGCATTCAACGGGCCAGCTCTGTCCGCTCTAGCGCCCAATCTCGTGCCCAGGGCCATCCTGCCCAATGCGATCGCCTTGTCGAGCATCGCCTGGCAGGTCGGGATGATCGTCGGCCCCGCGATCGGCGGATATACCTATGCGATCCTGCCCGCCCTTCCCTATCTGACGGCCTGCGCTCTCTTCGTGATATCGCTGACTGCGCTGACCTTTATCGGCAAAGTCCCGCAGCCCCCGAGGGAGGCCAACAAACGCCCGATCCACCAGATGGTCGAGGGGCTGCGCTACGTCGTGCGCAACAAAATGGTGCTGGGTGCGATCACGCTCGATCTGTTCGCCGTCTTCCTGGCCGGGGCGACCGCGCTCTTCCCGGTCTATGCGCGCGACATTCTCGAAGTAGGCGAGACGGGGCTGGCGCAGCTCGCCATGGCGCCCGCCGTCGGCGCCGCGCTCACCGCATTGTGGTTCAGCTTCCGTCCGCTCAAGACCAATGTCGGCCCGAAGATGCTCGGGGCTGTCGCCATATTCGGACTGGCCACCGTGGTCTTCGGCCTCTCGACCTCGATGCCGCTCAGCCTCGCCATGCTGTTCATCGTGGGGGCAGCGGATATGTTCAGCGTCTATATCCGCCAATCGCTGATCCAGCTACACACGCCCGATGACAAGCGCGGCCGCGTCTCATCCGTCAGCCTGCTCACGATCAGCGCTTCCAACGAATTCGGCGATTTCTTTTCCGGCAGCCTCGCCTTTCTTTTCGGCCCCGTGCTGGCGGTCGTCGGCGGCGGCGTGGGCGCGATCGTCACCGTTGCGATATGGGCGCGCATTTTTCCGGTTCTGCGCACGACGCGAACCTTTGACCCACCAGCAGAATTGCTAGACACTCCCCCTGAAGAGAAATTGAAGGAGCAGATGCCATGAAAGCCGACTCCGTCCTCGCCACAATCGGCGGCACCCCCCACATTCGCCTGTCGCGCCTATTTCCGGATCACGAGGTCTGGGTAAAGAACGAGCGCGCTAATCCCGGCGGTTCGATCAAGGACCGCATCGGCCTCGCCATGATCGAAGATGCCGAGCAGGCGGGCAAGCTGAGGGAAGGCGGCACGATTATCGAGCCGACCAGCGGCAATACCGGCATCGGCCTCGCCATGACCGCTGCCGTCAAAGGTTATAAGCTCGTGCTGGTCATGCCCGAAAGCATGAGCGTCGAGCGTCGCCGCCTGATGCTCGCCTACGGCGCGACTTTCGACCTCACGCCCAAGGAAAAGGGCATGAAGGGCGCGATCGAGCGCGCGCAGGAACTGGTCGAGCAGACCGAAGGGGCCTGGATGCCGAGCCAGTTCGACAATGAAAGCAACTGGAAGGTGCACGCCCGGACCACCGCCAGGGAGATCCTCGAGGATTTTGCCGACACGCCGATCGACGCGCTGATCACCGGCGTTGGCACGGGCGGCCACCTGACCGGCTGCGCGGAAGTGTTGAAAGAGACCTGGCCGAACATGAAAGCTTGGGGTGTCGAGCCGGACCTTTCCCCGGTCATCAGCGGCGGTCAGCCCGGCCCGCACCCGATCCAGGGGATTGGCGCCGGCTTCATTCCCGGCAACCTCCATACCGACGCGATCGAAGGCGCAATCCCGGTCGATGCTGCCGATGCCAAGGAAATGGCCCGCCAGTGCGCGGTCAAGGAAGGCCTGCTGGTCGGGATTTCGAGCGGTGCCACATTGGCGGCAATCAAGCAGAAGCTGGCCGACCTGCCTGCCGGATCGCGCGTGCTCGGTTTCAACTACGACACAGGTGAGCGGTATCTGTCGGTGCCCGACTTCCTGCCCGAGTAATGGAATTAGCGAAGGTCGGATATAGCGATGGGCCGGTCGGACTGACCGGGTTTCACGCGCGCCCCTCCGCGCCGCCGCGGGCTGCAGTGATAATTTATCCGACCTTCATGAATTCGACGCCCGCCGTCGAAGCGAAAGCGCGGCAACTCGTCGATTCGGGTTTCGCCGTCCTGATTGCCGATTATTACGGAGCGGAAGCCCCTTCCACCATCGACGAAG
>CAMYIQ010000038.1 GCA_947258465.1 uncultured Erythrobacter sp. | reverse complement strand
CGCGCGCACCTGCATTCGCGCGATCTTCCGCATCGAGTTCGGCACGCCGCGCGATCAGCCGGGCGCGGGCCTCGTCCTCGGTCATTGCAGCGCCCAGTCGATCGCGCCGCGCCCGTTCTCCGCAAGGAAATCGTTGGCCCGGCTGAACGGCCTCGAACCGAAGAAACCGCGATGCGCCGAAAGCGGGCTGGGATGCGGGCTTTCGATCACGCAGTGCCGCCCGCCGCGAAGGCCCTCGATCCGTTTCGCCTTGGCCTGCGCGTGGCTGCCCCACAGGATGAAGACGCAGGGCTCCGACCGTGCCGCCACCGCCGCGACGCAAGCGTCGGTGATCGCATCCCAGCCGCGCCCCGCATGGCTGCCGGCCTGTCCCGCCTCGACCGTCAGCGTGTTGTTGAGCAGGAGCACGCCCTGCCTCGCCCATTTGCTCAAATCGCCATGATCGGGTCGCGGCACGCCGAGATCGGCTTCGAGTTCCTTGTAGATATTGACCAGGCTCGGCGGGACCCTGACGCCCTCGGGCACCGCGAAGCACAGCCCCATCGCCTGCCCCGGTCCGTGATAGGGGTCCTGCCCGAGGATCACCACCTTCACCGCGTCGAGCGGAGTGAGTTCGAGGGCTTTCAACCGGCGACCGCGCGGCGGGTAGATCGCCTTGCCCGCCTGCTCTTCGGCGACCAGAAAGCCGCCCAACTGCCGCGCCTGCGGGGTCGCGAGGACCGGATCGAGCACGGGCTGCCAGCTATCGGGGATGGTGTCGGTCATGGCGCGATTGTAGCCGGGGTGGCGCGGCGGACCAGCACCCCTTCCCTACAATCCCCAATCGGCCTAAGGCGCTGGCCCATGGCAGTGCATTTCCACGAAGAAGACCTCCCCGAAGGCGTCCTCGCCGATGGCCCGGTGGCCGTCGATACCGAAACCATGGGTCTCGTCACGATCCGCGACCGGCTGTGCGTCGTGCAGATCAGCGACGGCAAGGGCGACGAGCATCTCGTGCGCTTCGGCCCCGACAGCAGCTATGACGCCCCCAATCTCAAGGCGGTTCTGGCCGATCCCGAGCGACTGAAGCTGTTCCATTTCGCACGCTTCGACCTCGCCGCGATCGAGCATTACCTCGGCGTAATGGCCACCCCGTGCTATTGCACCAAGATCGCCAGCAAGCTGACCCGCACCTATACCGACCGTCACGGCCTCAAAATGCTGGTCGAGGAACTGCTGGGCGAAAGCATTTCGAAAGCGCAGCAGTCGAGCGACTGGGGCGGGCCGGATCTCAACGAGGCCCAGCGCGAATACGCCGCAAGCGACGTGCGCTTCCTCCACCGCATGAAGGACGAACTCGACAAACGTCTCGAACGTGAAGGCCGCACCGCAATGGCGCAGGCGTGCTTCGACTTCCTGCCCACCCGCGCCCGGCTCGACGTGGCCGGCTGGGCCGATCACGATATCTTCAGCCACATGTAAGGATCGAGCGCGCAGGGCGACACCATGGCATTCCGGCATCGCAGGATCGAAACGGCTCAGGCCGAGGAGCGGCGGCACGAACGCCAGCACTGGGCCGAGCCGGGCGGAACGCACGACCGCCTGGTCGGCTTTCTCGCGCGCGCTCTGCCGATGGGGGTCGGGGTGATCGCCGCGCTGATGGTGATAACGCCGCTGAGCCCGCGCGGCGAAGTGAGCTTCCTGCTCGATCGTAACAAGGTGGCGATCATCGACGAGCGTCTGCGGGTCGACAATGCGCTGTATCGCGGCGCGGACGATAAGGGACGGCCCTTTTCGCTGACCGCGGGCGAAGCAGTCCAGCGATCGAGCGCGGAAGGCATCGTGCGGATGAACGATCTCGTCGCGCGGCTGTTGCTCGACGACGGACCGGCGCGGCTTTCCGCCGGGGCCGGGCAGTACGATATCGACGAGGAGGTCGTCTCGATCACCGGTCCGATGCGCATGCAGGCCGCCGATGGCTATCGTATGGTGGCACGCGACGTTTCGGTCGATCTCGCCGACAAGCAGCTCGTCGGCGCGGGCGGTGTCGATGGAGCTATCCCTGCGGGGACCTTTCGCGCCGATCGCTTGACCGCCGATCTTTCGGCACGCACCATAACCCTGACGGGCAATGCGCGCCTGCGCATGGAACCCGGCAAGCTGAGGATGCCCTGATGAAGCCCCTGCTCCCCACCATCGCCCGCTGGGGCCTCGGCTCTTTCGCCGTGACCGTGGCCGCCTTTGCCGGGATACAGCTTTCCGCCCAGGCGATCGCCGGGCACAATTCGAACGCGCCGGTTTCCTATGCCGCCGACCGGATCGAACTGCAGGACCGGCAGAACCGCGTGGTGCTATCGGGCAATGTCCGGATCACGCAGGCCGGACTCAATCTCAACGCGGCGCGCACGATCGTGAACTATTCGGATGCGGGCAGTCTTTCCATCCAGCGGATCATGGCGACCGGCGGGGTGACCGTGTCCCGCGGCAATGAGCGCGCGCGCGGCGATACGGCGGTGTATGACTTCAATCGCCGGATCATCACCATGGCAGGCAATGTCCGCCTCAACCGCGGCGGCGATACACTCAATGGCGGACGGCTGGTAATCGATCTGGCCAGCGGCGTATCGAGCATCGATGGACGCGCCAGCGGTTCCTCGTCGGTTACAGGCCAGGGCGAATCGGGAGGCCGCGTGACGGGGACATTCTCGGTTCCCGAGAACTGAGCACCGCCTAGCGAGCCCGGGCGCCCGCGACTCTCGCAATATCGGCAAGGCCCTGCGCGAGCAGGAGTTCGGCCGCCTGGCTGTTGGTGAGCAGATCGCGGTGCAGGCCGACAAGGCGCTGCGTCAGCCGGTCGAGCTTGTCGCCGTGCCGCCAGAGCGCGAATTGCTGGCCGATCTCGCGCTTCTCCTTGAAGAAGATACCGAGCCGCGCTTCTTCGCCGCGATTGAGATCGCCGAAGGGACGCGAGCCGAGCGCCGCCGCAATCCGTGCAAGCTGCGCCGCGCGCCGCTCGAAGGCAAGCAGCACACCGACCGGGTTGAGACCGAGCTGCTTCATGCGCGCCAGCTCGACCCCGACCTTCGTCGCCTGGCCGCCCATCACCGCATTGACCAGCGGCGCGAAACCATCGTCCTCGCTCGCGGCGCCGATCGCGTCGATATCCTCTGGCGTCGCGGTCTGCGGGCTTTGCGCGCTGGCGTCGAGATAGAGCGCGAGCTTCTCGACCTCGCTCCGCGCCAGCCGGACGTCGAGATTGGCCGCCCGCGCGATGCGTTCGGCCAGGTCTCCGCCAAGCCGCACGCCCGCCCCGTCCGCCAATGCGCGCACCGCGCGTGTGACCGATTGCAGGTCGGGCGGATAGAACATCGCCACCAGCGCATCCTTGCGTTTGTCGAGCAGCTTGGCGCTGCGCGACTTGTCGGTGGCAGAGGTGGCAATGACAATCACCGGGCAAGCCTCGCCGGCGCCCGCTTCGCCGGTCTCGATCAGCACTTTGAGCGCTTCGAGAGCTTCCTCGCCGCTGGCGCGGACCCAGATGTGACGCCGATCGCCGAACAGCGATGCGCTACGCGCCTCGTCGCCCAGTTTCGCGGGATCGCCGCGCAGCTCGGCGCCGGACAGCTCGACTCGCTCGCCCGGATCGGGCAGCCAGGTGACAAGATCGTTCGCGGCCGCATTGGCGCCCGCCTCGTCCTGCCCGCAGAAGAAAAAGATCGAGCAACTCTGCGCCGCCGCGCGCGCCTTGGCCGTAAAATCGCGGTTGGTGAGCTTCACCGGTCTTCGCGCAGCGCCAGCGCAACGCGAGTGACGATCCGCTGAGCGAGGTCCCGCGAGAGGTTTTCGAGTGCAGAGCGTTCGGCGGCAATGGTCGCATATTCGGAAGACACGACGTCGATCCCCGCATCCGATCCGTCGGTGGCATCGAGCACGATATCGCCGGTCGCGAGATCCACCAATTGATACCGCGCGCGCAAGATGCGCCGTTCGCGGCTGATCGTATCGTCGCGCAGCACGGCAAGGCCTTCGAGCTGGTCGTCGAGCCGCACTTCGAGCCGGTAACGCGGGTTCGCCTGCCCGGCGGCACCGAACCGCTCTTCCAAGGCGCTGCGTACCAGCCAGCCGGCACGCCCTTCGATCGGAGCCACTTTGATCGCCGCCAGCGACTGCGCGACCACACCGCTACCACCCCCGCCATACATGGGCGACAGGTTGCAGGCGGCAAGCAGAACGGAAGCGAAGCTGGCGAAGAGGATGCGCATCAGGTGACGATATTCACCAATCTGTCGGGAACGACAATGATCTTGCGTATATCGGCCCCGTCGATGGAACGCTGCACCTTCGCGCTGGCGAGCGCCATGGCTTCGAGATCCTCCTTCGAAGCGCCTTTGGGCGCGGTCAGCGTATCGCGCAGCTTGCCCTTGTGCTGGACCGCGATGGTGACCTCGTCCTCCACCAGCAGCGCCGAATCGACTGCGGGCCAGGCGGCATCTGCAACCATGCCTTCACCGCCAATCGCAGCCCATGCCTCTTCGGCAAGGTGCGGCATCATCGGCGCGACCAATTGAACCAGCGTGCGAATGGCTGCGGAACGGCTGGCACTGGGGGCCGCCTTTTCGACCGCGCCGGTCAGTTCGTAAATCCGCGCGACCGCCTTGTTGAAGCCCAGAGCCTCGACGTCTTCGGCGATGGCGGCGGTGGTCTGGTGGGTCTTGCGGTCGAGCGGCTTGTCCTCGCCTGTCGCACCGGCATCGTACTGGCCGAACAGACGCCACAGGCGATGGACGAAGCGGCTGCACCCCTCGATCCCGGCTTCGGACCATGGTAGATCGCGTTCGGGCGGGCTATCGGACAGCATGAACCAGCGCACCGCGTCCGCGCCGTAGGTGTCGATAATCGTGTCGGGATCGACGACGTTCTTCTTTGACTTCGACATCTTGATGACGCGGCCGATCTCGACCTCGCCGCCATCTGCGGTCAGGAGCGCGCGTTCCGCCTCGCGGCTGATTTCATCGGGTGCATAATAGACCGTCTTGCCGCCTTCCTTACGGCTGTAGGTCTCGTGCGTCACCATGCCTTGCGTGAACAGCGAAGCGAACGGCTCTTTCACCTCGATCTGGCCCATCTTCGCCAATGCGCGGGTCCAGAAGCGGGCGTAGAGCAGGTGCAGGATCGCATGCTCGATCCCACCGATATATTGTTCGACCGGCAGCCATTTCGCGACTTCGGCCGCATCGAAGGGCTTGTCCGCAGGTTGGCTGGCGAAGCGCAGGAAGTACCAGCTCGAATCGACGAAAGTATCGAGCGTATCGGTCTCGCGCTCGGCTTTGCCGCCGCAGTGGGGGCAATCGACATGCTTCCAGCTCGGATGGCGCAGCAGCGGATTGCCCGGTGTCTGGAAATCGACATCCTCGGGCAGGGTAATCGGCAGGCTGTCCTTGGGCGCGGGGACGACGCCGCAAGCCTCGCAATGGATGAAAGGGATCGGCGTGCCCCAATAGCGCTGGCGCGAAACGCCCCAGTCGCGCAGACGCCACACGGTCTTGCCCGTGCCGCGTCCCTGATCCTCGATCCGGCGAATGATCTCGCGCTTGGCGTCCTCGACCTCCATCCCGTCGAGGAAATCGGAGTTGACGATCACGCCTTCCCCCGCCTCGGCTTCGCCGTCGAAGGGCTTTTCCGCATCGTCCACGCTGGGCGCAACCACACGCGGGATCGGCAGGCCGTATTTGGTGGCGAATTCGAAGTCGCGCTGGTCGTGGCCTGGCACCGCCATGACCGCGCCGGTCCCGTAATCCATCAGCACGAAGTTCGCGATGAAGACGGGCAGGTCCGCGCCGGTGAACGGATGCTTCGCGGTAATGCCGGTGTCGAAGCCCAGCTTCTCGGCGGTTTCGAGCTCCGCGGCGGTCGTCCCGCCTTTCTTGCATTCGGCGATGAAGGCGCGCGCCGCGTCATTGTCGATGGCCTGCGCAACCGGATGGTCGGCGGCAACGGCGACGAAGCTCGCCCCGAAGATCGTATCGGGGCGCGTCGTGTAGACGGGCAGCGTGGCACCATTCGACAGGTCGAAACTGAATTCCAGCCCCTTCGATTTGCCGATCCAGTTTTCCTGCATCAGCCGGACCTTGTCGGGCCAGTTCTCGAGATTGCCGAGGCCTTCGAGCAGCTCCTCGGCGAAATCGGTGATCTTCAAGAACCATTGGTTGAGCTTGCGCTTCTCGACCTCTGCGCCGCTGCGCCAGCCCTTGCCATCGATCACCTGTTCGTTGGCGAGCACCGTCATATCGACCGGGTCCCAGTTGACCTCGCTTTCCTTGCGATAGACCAGGCCCGCTTCATACAGGTCGATGAACAGCGCCTGTTCGTGGCCGTAATAGTCGGGCTCGCAGGTCGCCAGCTCTCGGGACCAGTCGAGCGCGAAGCCGAGGCGCTTCAACTGCGCCTTCATGTGGGCGATATTGGCGCGGGTCCAACCGCCGGGATGGACGCCCTTTTCCATCGCCGCGTTTTCCGCAGGCATGCCGAAGGCGTCCCAGCCCATCGGGTGCAGCACCTCGTGCCCGGTCGCCTTCTTGTAGCGCGCCAGCACGTCGCCCATCGTATAGTTGCGGACATGGCCGATATGAATCCGTCCCGAAGGATAGGGAAACATCTCGAGCACATAGCTCTTCGGCTTGGCGGAATTGCTGTCGGCGCGGAAAGTCTGCGCCTGGTCCCACGCGTTTTGCCAACGCGCATCGGCGGTGGAGGGATCGAAACGGGTATCGCTGTTCATGCGAGCCGCGTTTACGGATTTTGCAAGCTATGGGAAGGCGCTTTCGCGGCGCCCCCGCGCAATTAACTGACGGCTTGGCGGCGCAGTTCGCGCGCCTTGGTGAGGATGATGTCTTCCAGTTTCTGGACGGTAGCCGCCTGGATCGGCGCATCGACCCAGCTTCCAGCCTGGTTGATCTGGCGGCTGGCGGCAACGCGAAGGGCATCCGCGCGCAAATCCGAATCGAGGATGGTGATCGTCATCTTGATCCGTTCGCCCGGATTGCTGGGATTGGCATACCAGTCGGTCACGATCACGCCGCCATTGCTGTCCGCCTGGAGCAGCGGGGCGAAACTGACCGCGTCCAGAGCGGCACGCCAAAGATAGGAATTGACGCCGATTGTGGTGACCTGCGCCGCGGCAAGATCCGCCTGGGGCCTCTCGCGCCCGCCGCAGGCCGCGAGACCGATTGTGGCCGCGACCGCGATCGCGATGGTAGCGGGGCGGCGAAAGGTTGCGAAAGCGCTCATGTCGGTCCTTGGTATCCTGCGGGTTTCAAGGCTCTATAAAGCCTGCTCGCATCGGAGCAAGGCATAGGGCCGTTCGCGGCGATACTCAGCCCCGTACGCGTGAATGCGGCCTTAATCCCGTTTCGCTCGGGCGAGCCGGCGACAAGTGCTTGTGGAAACTCGGCAACACTTTTTCCCAATTGCCGAGATGGTCTGTGGAAAAGCTGGCCATGGCACGAAGGAGTGCTAGTCTCGCATCAGAACACAAAAGGAATCGGCATCAACGGTGCCGGAGTCAGGAACCATTCAAGGGATTGCTGGCTTGATAGTCCGGTAGAGAAGGGAAGCGTGTTGAAAATGGCGGATTCGGTAAAAGGTCAGGGCAGAGCGCGGCGCGCACCTGCGATGCTGGCTGTTGCCGGTCTGGCGCTCATGATTCCCGCAACCGGCCTCGCCGTGGTGCAGAGCGATGCGCAAGCCGCTCTTCCCGAAACAGTTTCTTACCTGCCGTTCACGCCGGCCAGGGTCGACCCGCAGCTTGCCGCACGCGTCGCCGCGGTGATGGGCGAAGACGGGCTCCGCTTCACTCCCGCGAGCAAGCCGCTGCTGGCACAGGATCGCACGGTGACCGTGGCCGTGCGGGTGGACGATGCGACGGCACGCGCGATCTCGGTTCGCAGCGCAATCGATTCGGTTGGCGATAGCGACCGCGATGAACGCGTTCTCGCGATCAGCCAGACCAGCTTCAATCTGGGCGTGGCGCGCGGCTATCAGAGCTTCGCCCAGCCCGCCAAGCCGACCATCGTTTCAGTCGGTCTTCGCGATATGGGCATGCCCGATCTTTCGACCTATGCACCGGACAAGGGCGAGAAGGTCGAAAAGCCCAGCCGCTTCAATTCGCGCCTCGCGTTGGAGAAGCAGGATAATGCCGGACGCTCGCCGCGCACTTTCGAAGGTGCTGGCAATCAGAGCGTCGATATCAGCACCTCCTATCGGGTGGTCGGCAACCTCAATCTGACCGCTGGCGTCCGCCTGTCGCAGGACAACAATCGCCTGGCTCCCCTTACCGATGGGGTCGAGGACGATCAGGCCGTTTACGTCGGCACGCGCGTCAGCTTCTAAGACATTCGTCGGGAATTCGCACACACGGGCGCCAATTTCGGCGAATTGACTTGGCGTGCGCCGCATCCCTCGCTTAAATCCGTGGAGACGCTACGGAAAGCTGGGGAGAAGAGATCATGTCACGAATTGCCATCGTAACCGGGGGCACCCGCGGAATCGGCCGCGCGATCTGCGAAAGGCTGCGCGACGAACGCGGCTTCACAGTCGTCGCCAATTATGCAGGCAATGACGACGCGGCAAAGAAGTTCACCGAAGAAACCGGTATTCCCACGATCAAGTTCGACGTCGGCGATTACGACGCCGCGCAGGAAGCCTGCCAGGCGGTCGCCGGAGAACACGGCCCGGTCGATGTGGTCGTCAACAATGCCGGTATCACGCGCGACGGCACGCTGCTGAAAATGAGCTATGAGGATTGGGACGCTGTAATGCGCACCAATCTCGGCGGGTGCTTCAACATGGCCAAGGCAACCTTTGCGGGGATGAAGGAGCGCGGCTGGGGCCGGATCGTCAATATCGGGTCGATCAACGGCCAGGCCGGGCAATACGGGCAGGTGAATTACGCCGCCGCCAAATCCGGCATTCATGGTTTCACCAAGGCGCTGGCGCAGGAAGGCGCGCGTTTCGGGATCACCGTCAATGCCATCGCACCCGGCTATATAGATACCGACATGGTCGCGGCCGTGCCCGAACCCGTGCTGGAAAAAATCGTCGCCAAGATTCCGGTCGGTCGCCTCGGCAAGGCCAGCGAGATCGCCCGGGGCGTGAGCTTCCTGTGTTCCGAACACGCCGAATTCGTCACTGGCTCCACCATGAGCATCAATGGTGGCCAGCACATGTATTGAGAAGCTGGGTGTGGTAGGATTTGGGGGCTTTTCGAGCGACGCGCGCCTGTCTAGGAGCGCGCGAAATGGAAAT
>CAMYIQ010000037.1 GCA_947258465.1 uncultured Erythrobacter sp. | reverse complement strand
CTGCGAAAGTTACGCGAATACCAGCGAATATCGATGCTGCACCAAGGGAGAAATGTTCATGAATAGCACATTTGGAAGAGCACTGTGTCTGTTTGCGGGTGCCACAATGGCAGCGACGCCCGCTTTGGCCGACAAGGCCCGCCAGCTCACCGACCTGAACGGCGCGCGAGCGAGCAGCGCCGAATCTGCACTGCAGTCACGTGGCTTTCGCCATGTGTCGACGCATAAAAGCACGTCGGGCTATGTGAACAGTTACTGGTGGGACGAGAGCGACGACGATTGCGTAACGGTGGAGGTGTATGATGGTCGCGTCATGACAATCAGTGACGCAACCGATCAGGATTGCGGCCACCACAAGGGCAGCGACGCCGCGGTTGCCGTCGGCGCCGTCGCGGGCGCTGCATTGCTCGGGGCGCTGTTCTCTCACAAGTCGCACCACCGCGAGGATCGCGACTACGATAAAGATCAAGGCGTCGAGTTCGAGCGTGGCTACCGCGATGGTCTGCACAACGCGTCATACCACAATTACAACCGGGACGAGGCATACTCGCACGGTTACCAGCAAGGGGCCGACGAGCGTCAGGCCAACCTCAACAGCCATCATCACGGCCGGCATCATCGCCGGGGTGGCTACGCCGCCGTGGCGCAATATGCGGACCTTCAGGGCGCGCGCGCAAGCAGTGCGGATTCCGAGCTCCGCCGGCGTGGGTTTAACGATGTCGATGCGTTCAAGTCGGCTTCCACCGCTTATACGATTTGGGCGCGACCGGCATCGAACCAGTGCCTTCAGATGACGGTAGCCGATGGGCGAGTCTACGATATCCGGGATATCGGCACCAATCCAAAATGCCGTTGACGATTTGAATTCTGCATCGGGAAGCGACCGGTTGGCCGGCAGCGGAGTCGGCCTCTGGGGATCATATGAGACAACGGCTTTCCCAGGGTCGCTCCCGATGCGTTCGTCACCCGAACGGGCTGCCTCGAATGGGTGCTTGTGGCGCACTTCGGTAAATTGCGGGGGAACTGCTGCCTTGGCACTCTGTCCGACGAGAGAAATTGCCAGTCGCCGTGCTCTGGTGCGTTATGGCTGCGAGCGACGACGATCGAGGATGGCCTATTTCAGGTCGCAATTGCGTCAGCGCGGCCGCAAGAAAAGCTGGATTGCAGCGTTAATCGCGGGACTACGGCCCGGCAGCCCAGAGGCGACCGCCAGGCCGTTCCCCGCTGAATAACTCGTATGTGCCCACATTATGGGCAAATACAGCTAACGTGTAGAGGCTTAGGACAATGAAAAACGCCCACTTTGCTCATACTCTCCAGCGGTCGTATCGATCAGGTCTCATCCTTGTCGCGTGCACGCTATCATTTTTCGCGCCGAGTGTCGGAAATGCCAAAGCTGAGGAAAAAGCGGCACCCGAACCGCGTTGGGATATGATCGCGTTCGAGGTTAAGACATTCGGACAAACCGTCACACGCTGGCAATACACGCCGGATTTCGGGGGCGCCTGGATCGAAGTTAGCGTCCGACTTGATGCTGAGCGCCCAACCGAAACGCACCAGATCCACACGTTGGAGGAGAGCCGAGCGAAGTATGACGAGCTTGAGCGGATCCTTTCGGAGCTTCCCCCCCGTAGCGCCCGACCCCGACACTTGCGAGAACATGATGACCGATGCCGCTTACGGCACGCTCCGCATGACCGCCGGCGCGACGACTACCGAAATCGAATGGAACTCGGGTTGCCTGGATGACGACTACAAGACGTTTCTGAGTGTTCTGCGCGAGGCAAACGAGCTCGTATCTGGATGGGGCAGCGCGAAGCCCGCCGACCGAAGCGAGGACTTCTTGGTGCGCTAAGAATGGAAGGCCGAAACTAGATCGACGGCGCAGCTTCGAACTATCGGCGTCCTGCGACTCCATTGGAACCCACGCAGGTGGCTGCACCACACGATCATCTGTAAGTCATTGAAAAATGGTGGACGCACTAGGGCTCGAACCTAGGACCCGCTGATTAAGAGTCAGCTGCTCTACCAACTGAGCTATGCGTCCACACTGCGGCATGCCGCGGCCTCGTGGAACGAGGCATTCCCGACTCGGGAGGCGCTCATATAGCGGGCTTTTTCGAGATGAAAAGCCCTAAATGCTCGATCGGGTCGTCCGCAGTCCTGACAGGCCTGACATCGCGGCTTTCCGGACCCGCAGCGTTGCGCCGAAAGGGTCCGATGGATTGTCGCCGATGGCAAGAAGCCGGTCGGATTCGAGCCTGCGAGCGGCGGCGAAAGCAGCGTTCAGCGGCAGACCGGTTGCCTTTGGCAGATCCCAGATGGTTATCGGCGTACCCTGTCGGTTGGCGTGCCAAACCTCCAGCAGGACCCTGTCGCGGGCCTCATCGCCAGCCTTGCCGACCAGTTCGCTGCATTCGGAATCGAGTTCGTCGCCGGCCCGTCGCCGGGGATTCTCGGGGGTCATGAGTGAGTGCGTCCCTAGTTTGCGGACCCGCCCCCCGGTTTCCGCTTGTCGTTTCGTCGGGCCATTAGCTGGATGGATACGAAAATCGAGTCCCTCATGCAGGGGACATTTGCGTGTCGGCGAAGCTATCCCGGGCCGCGGTGCGACATCGCGCCTGCGGCAGTGAGATGTCGCCGGAATGGCGAAGAGCTATGGGCAGCGGTTCCGGAAAGCGGCGTATCGGCTTCGCCGGAAGCCTATCGCAGCAAGCCCGAGCGCGGCGCGGTCCGGTTCCAGCGGTTCACCATCATCAGCGATCCGATACACACCATATTGGTCAGCATGGAGCTGCCCCCATGGCTCATGAAAGGCAGCGGAATACCCACCACGGGGGCCAGGCCCATTACCATCATCAGATTGATCGCGACGTAGAAGAAAATCGTGGCGGTCATTCCAAAGGCCAACAGCTTGCCGAAGCGATCGGTACTGGCGCGGGCAACCGACAGTCCCCAGCCCAGGATCATCGCGAATGCGCCCAATACGACGAGCCCGCCGACAAACCCCCATTCTTCGGCCATGGTCGCGAAGATGAAATCGGTGTGAGGTTCGGGAAGGTAGTTGAGATGGCTCTGCGACCCTTCGTTGAAGCCCTTGCCGGAAAAGCCGCCCGACCCGATGGCGATCTTCGATTGGGTGATGTGATAGCCATCGCCCAGCGGGTCGCTTTCGGGATCGAGAAAGGTAAAGACCCGCTTCTGCTGGTAGGGTTGCAGCCCGAAGAAGAAGGCGAGGGGCGCGAGGAGGGCGGCGGCCAGTCCCGCGCCCAGAAACCAGCGCAAGGGCAGCCCGGCCGCGAACATCACCATGGCGCCGCCGAAGGTTATGGCCAGGGATGTTCCCAGGTCGGGCTGAAGAAGGACCAGAGCCACCGGCGTCAGGATCAGGGCGCCCGCCGGGATCAATGCCCGCCAGGTCGGAACCATCCCGACTGGAAGCGTCGCGTAAAATCGCGCCAGCATCAGTACGATGGCGGGTTTCATCACCTCGGAAGGTTGCAACTGAATGAAACCGAGGTCGAGCCAGCGCTGGCTTCCGCCGCCCACGAAACCGATCACCTCCACCGCGCCCAGCATCAGGAGCACGACCACATAGATCGGGAAGGCGAAGAACATCGCCAGATCGCGGGAAAACCGGCTGAGCACAAAGGCCATGACCAGAAAGACGCCGAACCGGATCACATGCGACGATGCGTAAGGTTCCCAGCTCCCCGCAGCGGCCGAAAACAGGACCAGCGCGCCGAAGGCGATCAGCACGAACAAGGGGAAAAGCATCTGCCACGGTTGCCGCGCGATCGGCGCGGGGACGATGCCGCTCATTGTTCGGGCTCCGCATTGGCGGCCGCGGATGAGCGCGAGATCTCTTCGGGCGTGCGATCGTCGACGCGCGAGGGATTGGACTCTTCGGCAAGTCCTTCGGGCTGGCGCGCCGCAAGCCGGGCTTCGGCTTCGACCCGGTCGAAAATGTCCTCGTCGCGTGCGGGAACCGGCGGGACCGATTCGCCCTGCGCCGCGGCATAGGCGCGGTATTTCGAATTCAGCCGCTGCTGCGCATTGCCGCCCCATTGTTCTTCGAGCGCGCGCAAGGCCTGCATGCCTTTGGCCGGGTCGAACATGAAGGTCATCACATCGCGCGCGATCGGATAGGCGGCACCCGAACCGCCACCATGTTCGATCACCACCGCACCGGCATATTTCGGCCTGTCGAACGGGGCGAAGAACACGAACAGGCCGTGGTCGCGGTACTTCCAGGGGCCGCTGCGCCCGTCCGAGACACTGAGCGAGACCACCTGCGCGGTGCCCGTCTTGCCGGCCATTTTGATGTCTTCGAAGGGCAGGCGAGCCCGCCCGGCAGTGCCCGGCCCGTTGACCGTGTCGCTCATCGCCTGACGGACGTATCCAATCTCTTCGGGACTGAAATCGAAATGTTCGAAGCGCGGCTGCTTGTCCGACATGCGCAGGCGCGGCATGACCTTGAAGCCGGTCGCCATGCGTGCGCTCATGACAGCGAGCTGCAAGGGGTTGGTGAGGTAATAGCCCTGGCCGATCGACGAGTTCACCGTGTCGTAGGGTTGCCACGCGCTATCATGCCGGCGCTGCTTCCATTCGGGCGAGGGGACTGTGCCGAAAAACTGGCTCTGCACCGGAAGCGGATATTCTTCGCCGAGCCCCATCTTGTGCGCCCATTCGGCGACTTTGGCGAATCCGACTTGCTGGGCGAAGTGATAGAAATAGCTGTCGCAGCTCTGATAGATCGCCTTGGCCATGTCGACCCGGCCGTGATTGCTCCAGCAATTGAAGAAACGGTTGCCGATCCGGCGCCCGCCATTGCACATGATCGTTTCTTCGGGCTTCACGCCGGCATCGAGGAAGGCCATGCAGTGCATCGGCTTGACAGTCGACCCGGGCGGATACAGCCCTTTTAGCACCTTGTTGCGCAGCGGCACGCGCTCGTCCTCGCGCAGCATGGCGTATTCGACCCGGCCGATGCCTTGCGAAAAACTGTTGGGATCGAAGCTCGGCATGGATGCCATGCACAAAAGGTCGCCGCTCTCGCAGTCCATCACTACCACCGATCCGCTTTCCAGACCGATGCGGCGTGCGGCGTAATCCTGCAATGGCCCGTCGATCGTCAGGCGGACCGGATCGCCCTGAATGTCCTCCCGGGTTTCGAGTTCGCGAACGATGCGACCCGATGCGGTGACCTCCACCCGCCGGGCCCCGGGGATTCCGCGCAAATCCTGCTCGAACTGCTTCTCGAGCGCATCCTTGCCGATCTTGTAGCCGGGTGTGACCAGCAGCGGGTTGCGATCCTGCTCGGCATATTCCTCGGCATTGGCCGTTCCGACATAGCCGATCAGGTGCCCGACGCTGGGGCCGGTCGGATAGAGGCGCGAAAATCCGCGCTGTGGTACGACGCCCGGCAGGTCGGGCAGGCGCACGCTGACGGCGGCGAACTGGTCGTAGCTGATGCCCGAGGCGATCTCCACCGGCTGATAGCCGGGGCCATCGTCGACGCGTTTGCGAATATCGGCGGCCTGGTTCTCGTCGAGATTGAGGATGTTGGCGAGCGCGGTGATCGTCGCCTCGGCATCGGGCGTGCGTTCGGGGATTATGTCGACGCGGAAATCCGCACGGTTCGATGCGAGTGGCGCGCCGTTCCGGTCGAGGATCCATCCTCGCCTAGGGGGTATCAGCGACAGATTGACCCGGTTGCTTTCGCTTTCCAGCTCGTACTTCTCGTTCTCGGCAATGGCGATGTAACCCATGCGCGCCGCCAGCAGCACACCGAGACCGCCCATAGCGGTTCCGATTACGAAGGTCCGGCGGTCGAAGGCATTGTCGAGCGTTGACTGAGTAACGACTTCGCGCGGCCGGCCCCGCTTGCGCAGGCGCATCAGACAGCCTTCCAGCGATGGAGCCGGAACCGGTCGAGCATGGCGACAATACGGGCCGCTATCGGGAAGAGAAGGATGGTGAACACGAGCTGCGGAACGAGAGCGACGAGGGAATGGACATTGGGTTGGCCACCCGAAAGCAACCAACCTGCTAGCAGATAGGCCAGTATCAATATACCGGCACTGAACCAATCCTGCCAAAAGGCCCGCCATGGCAGGCGGCTTTCGATGAGTTCGATAGCGATCATGATCAGCGACCAGGTAAAAATGGCGAACCCGAACGGCTGACCGCTATACAGGTCGTCCACCAGACCAAGCGGCATTCCCGCCCATACAGGCAGCAGGCCGGGACGCACCAGCCGCCAGGCAAGCAGCATCAGAAGCCCCAGCGGCGGCACCATCGGAAGGGCCGCGGCGATGGCGAAGATCGGCAAGATCGACCCGATGACGATCGAGATCCACGGGACGGCATTGGCAATGATGGGAGAGTGCGAGCGGTTTATCCGGCTACCATACGCGTCGCTGCGCGAACGCGGGTCGTTGCGCTCCATCACTCGGACAGCTCGCGCTCGACCGGGGTGGTGGCGCCCAGTGCCGCTTCCGGTTCGAAAATCGGTTCAACGCTCACATAATCGGTTGCCGCCGGATCGCTGACGATGCGGGCGAGCCCCCCATCATCGGTGGTTTCGGTCAGGATCGCGACTGCAATGCCGGGCGGATAGTATCCGCCCGCGCCGCTGGTGACGAAAACGTCTCCGGGCTCAAGCGGGTTGATACCGAGATTGATCAGCCTGATACGCAGGAGGCCGTCGCCGCGCCCTTCGGCAAACGCCACGACTTCGTCCTTTGCGCGCCGCACCGGAAGTACGCTTTCGCTGTCGGTGAGCAACAGAACGCGTGAACTTTCGCCGCTGGTTTCGAGGATACGGCCAACCACGCCGCGCGGGGAACGCACGGGCATTCCGACGGTCACCCCATCGTTCAGGCCCGCACCGAGATATGCGAACCGGCGGCTGCTGGAGGCAGAAGACCCGACGAGGCGGGCAACCACCACGGGCTTTCGCTCGTCGTCCCGAAGGTCGAGCAGGCCCTTGAGGCGGGCATTTTCCTGCTTCACCGCCTCGGCTTCGGCCAGTCGAATGCGGGCGATCTCCATCTCCCGCTTGAGTTCGGCGTTCTTCGAGCCGGCCCGGTAATACCCGCTGATCGTGTCCCAAAATCCCTTGGAGCCGGTGCGCACGGTGGCGGCGGTTTCCGTCGCCGGAGATACCCCATCCTGCGCCGCACCGCGCAGCCCGCCGAAGAGATGCGGCTGAAAGAAAGACAGCACCAGCAGCGTGGCGCCGATAAGCGCACCTACGCCCGCGATCACGTAGCCGGTGAAGAGGTTATATTGCGCCCTTCGAGAATATCCCGAGCGCCGTGAGCCTGTCGGCGCCATCCCCTATGCCTTTCTCAAGCTGTCATAAGGACGCCGCGATAGATCGGGTCCTCCATCGCGCGCCCCGTGCCGAGCGCCACGCAGGATAGCGGATCTTCGGCGATCGTCACCGGCAGGCCGGTTTCTTCGCGCAGATATTCATCGAGCCCGCCGATCAGCGCGCCGCCGCCGGTGAGCACAATGCCCTGGTCGACGATGTCGGCCGCCAGTTCCGGAGCGGTGTTTTCCAGCGCGATGCGCACGCCTTCCACGATCGCGCCGATCGGTTCGGACAGCGCTTCGGCGATGTGGCCCTGATTGATGGAAATTTCCTTGGGCACGCCGTTCACAAGGTCGCGGCCCTTGATCGTGATGCTTTCGCCGACGCTGTCTTCGGGCGAGCGCGCGACACCGAAATCCTTTTTGATGCGTTCGGCGGTGCTATCGCCGATCAGCAGATTGTGATGTCGGCGGACATAGGACACGATCGCTTCGTCCATCTTGTCGCCGCCGGTGCGGACCGAAGTGGTGTAGGCGAGACCGCGCAGCGAAAGCACCGCGACTTCGGTGGTGCCTCCGCCGATATCGACCACCATCGAACCGACCGGCTCGGTCACCGGCATGTCGGCGCCGATCGCAGCGGCCATGGGTTCGAGGATCAGATAGACCTGGCTGGCGCCGGCATTGGAAGCCGCGTCGCGGATCGCGCGGCGTTCGACGCTGGTCGAACCGGAGGGCACGCAGATGGTGATCTCGGGATAGCGCATCAGGCTCTTGCGCCCGTTCACCTTGCGGATGAAGTGCTTGATCATCTCTTCGGCCACGTCGAGATCGGCGATCACGCCGTCGCGCAGCGGGCGGATGGCCTCGATACTGTCGGGCGTCTTGCCCATCATCATTTTGGCATCGTCGCCCACGGCCTTGACGCGCTTCATGCCGTTGATCGTCTCGAGCGCGACCACGCTCGGCTCGTTCAGCACGATGCCCTGATCCTGCACGTAAACCAGCGTATTGGCAGTCCCCAGGTCGATCGCCATATTCTGCACGCCGAATTTGAAGAGATTGTTCCAGAAGCCCATTGTTATTCGATTTTCCGTTGTGTCGCGTGATCCGGCGAGAGGGGATGCGGCCCGCTCGCACCTCTCCGGAGGGAAATGGTGGTGGTGCCTTAGCGATATTACACTGGAAATGCCAAAAATTTCGGTCATTCCTGCGGGGGATAGATGAACGCGCCATCTCGGATTCGCGACACTTCATCGTTACACTTCGTTGCCCATGCCCGAAATACGCCGCCTGCCCGAAAATCTCGTCAATCGCATCGCTGCCGGCGAAGTGGTCGAACGCCCTTCATCGGCGCTCAAGGAACTCGTCGAAAACGCGATCGACGCCGGGGCCGCGCGCATTGCCGTAAAGCTGGTCGAAGGCGGGCTGAACAGTCTTGAAGTAACCGATGACGGATGCGGAATGGTGCCGGAGCAGATGG
>CAMYIQ010000036.1 GCA_947258465.1 uncultured Erythrobacter sp. | reverse complement strand
CACTGTGTTTGCTTCCGCTTCGGCCGGGTGCGTTGGCTGCGCTCAATGTGAGCAATTTTGAGAAACGGACGAGAACACTTACAATCGGGTCCGACAAGAACGGCGTGCCCCGACAGATATCGGTGCCGGAAAGCATCGCCAGCTTCTTGAGCGAGCAGTCCAAAAGCAAGCTGCCTTCTGCATGGTTGTTTACTCGTAGTGACGGCATCCCATGGTCGAAAGATATGTGGAAGGGTCCGATCAAGAAGGCTGTGGTAGCATCTGAGCTGCCTGCGCAAACATCAGCATACACTTTGCGCCACAGCGTGATAACCGACTTGGTTCGCGGTGGTCTTCCCATTCTTACGGTTGCGCAAATGGCGGATACTAGTGTCGCTATGATCGAACGCCACTATGGGCATCTTGTTCGAAACGACGCTGAGGAGGCCTTGGCGCAACTTGTGCTTTGATTGCCAAGCGACTCTCGACTAGCAGGCACCCAGCCAATCTACCCGCAGCCGATCAAGGCCGACGACAACACCCTCTGCGGTGACTTCAAACCCGAAGTCATCATTCGACGGCTCAAAGCCCTCGAGAACCCAGTGATCCCCTGCATCAGTTACAATTGCAGCTCCCCGAGGAAGGTGCTCGAGCCGTCCGCTGATCCTTTTCCGATTCGCATTCATGTCGAGCTGTATGCCATCCATCGCGCGATAACGCTCTTCACATATCCAGGTGTTTCTCGATTTTTCGGTATCCCGCCGGCTCGCGACACAGCGCCAGGGCCTGCGTTGTAAGCGGCCAGCGCGAGATGGATCGCGCCGAAGCGATCGAGCATCTGCTTCAGATACCGCGCGCCACCGTCGATGTTCTGAACCGGATCGTGGCGATTGCTGACACCAAGTTGCCTCGCGGTTCCCGGCATGAGTTGAGCGAGCCCCGCCGCGCCAGCCGGACTGATTGCCATGGGATTGAAGCGAGATTCTTGCCACACCAGAGCCAGGAGGAGGCGAGGGGGGAGCGAGTATCGCGCTTCTGCTTGCCGAATGAGTGGCTCGTACAGGGCTTCCTTGAAGCTTCGATCGATATGATCCGGTTCGCCATCTGGCTTGCCGAGATAGAACGCAGTTGGGTGGACACCGGGACCTTGGTCGCTTGTAACCTCAACCTTGCTAAGTTCATGGTCGAAAACCTGAAATTCCTGCGCGCAGGCAGATCCAGAGATCGCAATCGCAAAGGCACCGCACCCACAGGTCACCAAGGACATTCTCATCGCACTACCTTTCGCCTTGTTTCGACTCGTGCGAGAACATAAGTAGAACACTGAGGTGTAGGAAAGCGCCTTCTGCAGGTTCATTCGAGAGGAGAGGCGCTCGTTTGGACGGGGCTATTATGCGGCGATGGAGCCAGTATGCCTGTTTCGACTTCAACCCTCCCACGCTCCTCGCTCGAGGACACCGCCCGCAAGATCTGCGAAAGCCGAGGCGGCAAATGGTCCGGCACCAAGGGGATGGCTTGCTGCCCTGCGCATGACGACCGCACGCCGTCACTCGGTGTGTCGCTCGGCCAAAAGGCCATCCTATTCCATTGTTTCGCGGGGTGCGATCAGCAGAGCGTGCTGGCTGCTTTGGCGCGTGAAGGCTTCGAGGCTCCTGCGCTTTTCTCAGGGTCTACGACGACTGATCTTCCCGAGCCGACCAGAACGCGCACACCCTCGGCGGCAGCGCTGAGGATCTGGCGCGATGCACAGCCACTGCGTGCCAGTAAGGCAAAGGAATATCTTGAAGGTCGCGGCATCCTCGCCGCATCTCCGGCGCTTCGCTTTCACCCGCGAACGCCACTTGGCCCGAAAGGACGGTCCCGCTTTCTGCCTGCCATGATCGCGGCAGTCAGCCTCGATGAGGGCCCGATCGCCATCCACCGCACGTTCCTGTCTACCGAGGCTTCAGGCAAGGCCGCTTTCGAAAAGCCGAAACGCGCACTTGGCGCGCTCGGTGAAGCTGCTGTCCGCCTCTTCGATCCGGCTTCCGAAAAGCTCGGCCTCGCCGAGGGTATCGAGAGCGCGATGTCGGCCTATGCACTAACCGGCATCCCGGTCTGGGCTACCTTGGGCAATGAGCGTTTCGGCCTCGTGAGCGTGCCCGATAGCGTGACCGAACTCCACCTCTTCGTCGATCACGATGCTGGCGGCGAGCTGGCCGCGTCGCGTGGCCTGGCCGCTTATGCCCGCGAAGGGCGGACGATCCACGTTCGCAAGCCTTCCTCAATCGACACCGACTGGAACGATGAACTGACAGCATGGCTGCGCCGCAAAGCGGCACAGTAAGAGGAGAGAGGGCTTCTCGAATTCCTGATCCGGCAGAGGGCGAGTCCCGATGCCCCCATCAGGAGGACGAATTGCCATGTTTCAATCAGACCTGTTTCCCGCCGGCGGGCAGTTGCCGTCAACGCCCCTGGCCTATGCCATCGGCACCCGAGTTGCCGCGCTTCTTGCCTCGAGACGCCATCTAACCCGCGTCGACATTTCCGACCTGTTCGCCGAGGAAACCGGCGTCATGGATTGGGGAAGCGCCTGGACCATCGACGTCTACAACAACGCGGTCGAGATCG
This sequence comes from uncultured Erythrobacter sp., assembly GCA_947258465.1. Lineage (GTDB taxonomy): Bacteria > Pseudomonadota > Alphaproteobacteria > Sphingomonadales > Sphingomonadaceae > Qipengyuania. Next base: position 4,494 of record CAMYIQ010000036.1, on the reverse strand, counting down.
GCGCACTGCTCTGGCTTCGTGAAGCTTCGCGCATCGATCTGGCGACCAACGTTCATGAAGCAGAAGCGCGGTTCGACTGGCTCGAAGCAGCCTTGCCGCCCCGGCATGTGCGCAGCGAAGCACAGGTCGAATTGCAGCAGTTCTCGACCCCGCCGATGCTGGCCTGGCTCATGGCAAAGGCCGCAGCTGTCGGCGCGCACGACACACTCCTCGAACCATCAGCAGGCAATGGTGCGCTTGCCCTATGGGGCAGCGTCCAGAATGCCTCGTTGGTTCTCAACGAGATCGACCCGGCAAGACGAGACAGCCTGGGCCACATCTTCCCTTCGGCCACGATCACCGCGCAAGACGGGGAACTGATCGCCGACCTGCATCGCGGCCCTGTTCCGTCGGTCGTGTTGATGAACCCGCCATTCGCCCGCAGCCAGGAACGCGGAAAGGATGGTGAGACCGCCCTGCGTCACCTGCGCGGTGTGATCCGGGGTGTTGCCAATGGCGCGAGGATAGTCGCCATCATGCCCGATGGCTTCGCTGCTTCCACTTTCGCCAAGGCACATGACGAAGCGTCGCTGTTCCTCGACGTCCGGCTGCAGCAGATGTTTCGGCGGACTGGGACGGGGATCGCCGTTCGACTGGTCGTGTTCGACAAGACGCCGACTGCGGCTTCGCCCGCGATCACTGGAGATACTGCTGACCTGATCGCGCTCCACGAGCTTATCACTGCGCTTCCGCCCCGTGCGCAGACATCCGCCAACATCCATCGCCTGCCAGTCGGCAAGCCAGTGCGCCTCGTTTGCAAGACTTCGACCCAAAGCGCGCCGGTTCGGCCGGTGGCGCCGTTCGCCGCGACACCAGCAGCCAGCGCGAATGCGATCGACCTTGCCTATTTGGTCCTCGCCGACCCCGCGCCTGTGCCGGAACAGGCAGGCATCTACCTGCCTTACCGGCCCAGCCGCATCGCGTTTGAAGACGCGCCGGTTCATCCCACCCCGCTCGTGGAGTCGGTCGCGATGGGCTCGGTCGCGGCTCCGCAGCCGGAAGTGCGGCCACGTCTCCCCACCAACTGGCAGGCCGATGGCCTCTTATCCGAAGCTCAGTGCGAGACACTGGTCTACGCTGCCCAGGCATTCGCGCGCGACCTCCCGGGTCGCTTCAAGGTAAGCCAGGAAGGCACTGCGCTGGAACTGTCCGAGGATGGCCATTCCTACCGCCAGGGCTTCTTCCTTGGCGACGGGACCGGAGCGGGCAAAGGACGGCAGATCGCGGCGGTCATTATGGACCGTTGGCTCGCCGGCGAGCGTCGCCATGTCTGGATCACCAAGAACGAGGCGCTGCTTGAAGATGCACGCCGCGACTGGGAAGCGCTTGGCGGACTACCGCTCGATCTCCAGCCGCTCTCGCGCTGGAAGCTCGGCCAGCCCGTAACGATGTCCGAAGGCATCCTTTTCGTCACCTACCCGACGCTGCGCTCGGGGCGCGCAGAGGATACGCGGCTCGACCAGATCCTTGCCTGGGCGGGCGAGGGTTTCGACGGCGTGATCGCTTTCGACGAAGCCCATGCGATGGCCAACGCGCTCGTGAGCTCTTCAATCCGCGGCAAGGTTAAAGGATCCGAACAGGGTATGGCGGGCCTCAGGCTGCAGAACCATCTCCCGCGCGCCCGGGTGCTCTATGCGTCTGCCACTGGCGCTTCGGATATCGCCAACCTTGGCTACACCTCACGGCTTGGCCTTTGGGGACCCGAGACCGCATTCCCGACCCACGAAGCATTCATGACCGAGATCCGCGCCGGCGGCGTCGCGGCGATGGAGCTTGTCGCCCGTGACCTCAAGGCGCAGGGTCTCTATCTCGCCCGTGCGCTGTCCTTCGCCGGGGTCGAGTACGAAATCCTCGAGCACAGCCTGACCGAAGCGCAGGTGCGGATCTACGACGCCTATGCCGAGGCCTGGGCGATCATTCACCGCAACCTCGAAGCTGCGCTCGAAGCAACCCGCGTGATCGACGAGGACAGCGGCGATACGCTCAATCGCAACGCCAAAGCGGCAGCACTGTCGATCTTCGAGGGCACCAAGCAGCGCTTCTTTTCCCAGCTCCTGCTTTCGATGAAATTGCCGAGCCTGATCCCCGCGATGGAAGCAGCGCTTGGCGAAGAGCATTCTGTTGTCGTGCAGCTGGTCTCGACCGCCGAGGCCATGCTCGACCGGCGCCTTGCCGACCTTACCGTGGAAGAACGCGAAGCTCTCGATATCGATCTGTCCCCGCGTGAATACGTCATCGACTACCTTACGAAGAGCTTCCCGATACGATTGATGCAGGTCTTCGCCGACGAGGACGGCAATCTTCGCTCCGAGGCGATGAGCGACGGAGAGGGCAATCCCGTTTTCTGCCCGCGCGCCATTGCTGCGCGCGATGCGCTGATCGAACAACTTTGCGCACTGCCGCCCATCGCCACTGCGCTCGATGCGATTATCGAACATTTCGGAACCGACGCCGTGGCGGAGGTCACGGGCCGGACCCGCAGGCTTGTCCTGGGCCGCGATGGTGAGCAGCGCCTCGAACGGCGTAGCCCCAGCGCCAATGTCGCCGAAGCGCAAAGCTTCATGGAAGGCACCAAGCGCATCCTGGTCTTCTCGGACGCAGGCGGCACGGGTCGATCCTACCATGCCGACCTTGGCTGCCGGAACCAGCAGCGCCGGGTTCACTTCCTGCTTGAACCGGGATGGCGCGCCGACAACGCCATCCAGGGTCTCGGCCGTACCAACCGCACCAATCAGGCCTCGGCCCCGCTGTTCCGCCCGGTCACCACAGATGTGAAGGGCGAGCGCCGGTTCATCTCGACTATTGCGCGAAGGCTCGACGCTTTGGGCGCGCTTACGCGCGGCCAGCGCCAGACGGGCGGACAGAACCTGTTCGACCCGGCAGACAATCTTGAAAGCGACTATGCGCGCGACGCGCTCAGCCGCTGGTTCCAGCTGCTCTATGACGGCAAGCTTGAAGCCACCACCTTTGGCAACTTCGTCGAGCGCACCGGCCTCCGGCTCGAAAACCCCGATGGCGGGCTGACCGACAATCTCCCCACGATCCAGCGCTGGCTCAACCGCATCCTAGCGCTGCCGATTGCGCTCCAGAACGCCATATTCGATGAATATCTCGGTCTCGTCGAAGCGCGGATCGAAGCTGCGCGTGAAGCCGGAACGCTCGATCAGGGACTGGAGACCGTGAGGGTCGATCGCTTCACGGCCCTCGCCGATGAGCTCCTGCGCACAGACCCCGTGACCGGTGCCGAGACCCGTCTCGTCTCGCTCGAAGTGACGAGGCACCTTCGACCTTTACGGTTGCAGCGCCTGGTGCGGATGCACGAGATTGGCAGCCCGCACGCGATCCCGATGCGCAATGCGCGCTCGGGCAAGGTCGCACTGTCGGTTCCGGCCCGGCGTCTCATCGCCGACGACGGGGCCGTGATCGAACGTCGGCGCCTGCTCCGGCCGCTCAAGTCCGCAAACTGGACGCTTGAGGCACTCGCTGAAAGCCATTGGGAAGAAATTTTCGTCACTGCGTTCACCAGCGCCTGGCGGGTCGAGGAAGTGGAAGCGGCCAAGTCACCGGTGACCGAGCGCGTTCATCTTGCCACCGGTCTACTGCTTCCGGTCTGGAAGCGCCTGCCTGGCGATCATGTCCGCGTCACCCGGCTTGTTGCTGAGGACGGCCAGTCCATCATCGGCCGCGAAGTGCTCGATATCGATCTCGCCGCAATCGCCGAGACCTTTGGTCTTTCCGGAGTTGCCGGACCATCGGCTGAGCAGATCGGCGAGCTCGTCATCGCCAGCGGCAAGCCGCTGGGCCTTGCGAGCCACGATTCCCTCACCGTGAAGCGCTCGCTGGTCGGCGGCGAACAGCGCCTTGAACTGACCGGTTTCTCGCCGGATCGCCTCGACTGGTACAAGGGCAAGGGCTGCTTCACCGAGATCATCCGTTACCGCACGCGGCTGTTCGTGCCAATCTCCGCAGCCTCGTCCGTTCTTCCCGCGCTTGCCGCCTGATCCCTCGGGCAGACCCCAATCTCAGAATGAGAGTGGAGGGAGCCCTTTGGGCTTGTGGGCCTCGTGATCCTCACCTGCGCCTTCATTCCATCAGGAGAACACCCATGATCCAGTCGATCCCCTTGAAGAAGCTCGTTCCCAGCCCGCGCAACGTTCGCAAGTCTAGCGACGTGCTGGCCGACCTCCAGCTGCGGGCAGACATTGCCGCGCGCGGCCTGTTGCAGAACCTCGTCGTGCGCAAAGGAAAGCGCGGCAAGTTCGAGGTCGAGGCCGGCGGTCGTCGGCTCGCCGCGCTGCAGGCGCTGGCCGACGAGGGCACCTTGTCCGAAAACCACGAGGTCACCTGCCTCGTCATCGAAGGCGAGGAAAGCGAAGTGCGCGAAGCCAGTCTTGCCGAGAACTTCCAGCGCCTCGCGATGAACCCGGCCGACGAGGCGCAGGCCTTCGCCTCCAT
>CAMYIQ010000035.1 GCA_947258465.1 uncultured Erythrobacter sp. | reverse complement strand
CGGGGTTGAATGCCGAGTTCTGATCGATGCGCTCGGTTCCTATTGGTGGTCCCGCCGTATCATTCGAAAGCTCAGGAGCTGCGGGATAACGGTGCGCCGCGCGCTGCCCGTATCGCTTACGAACATGGAGGCCCTGCGGCCCGATCTGCGCAATCATCGCAAGCTCGCTGTGATCGACGGACGGCTCGGATATATTGGCTCGCAGAACGTCATCAGCGCCGAGCTACCGGGAGGTCAGCGCAGCAAGGAATTCGTGGTGAGGGTCAACGGACCCGTCGTGCTCCAGATGCAGGCGCTCTTTGCCAATGACTGGTTTTTGGAATGCGGCGATCTGTTGAGTGACGGGGCGCTCTTTCCGCATGAACGGTCCGCAGGGGCGGCGCACGCACAATTGGTGGCTGGCGGACCCGAATATCGGCGCTCTGTCATCCGGCTGCTCCTCGATGCGCTGGTGCATACGGTCGAACACCGGCTTGTCATTACGACGCCCTACTTCGTGCCGGACGAAGCGCTCCTGCTCGCGCTCGAAGGGGCCGCCGCCCGCGGTGTCGAGGTCTGCTTGATTCTGCCGAAGAAGGGCGACCATCGTCTGGTCGATCTGGCGCAGCGCTCTTTCTTCGATCGAATGCTGGAAGCGGGCATCGACATACACCTCTATCATCGCGGATTCTTGCACGCCAAGCATGTCAGCGTTGACGATGACCTCGTCCTTGTCGGTTCGATGAACATCGATTTGCGCTCGCTGGAGTTGAACGGAGAAGCCGGCCTCCTGATCTATGATCAGGACACAACCGCGCGCCTGCGCGAAGAGGAGGCACGCAACATTGCGGGGAGTGAGCGCTTGGTTCGCGCCGAATGGAATGCCAGACCTGCGCTTGCCCGCGCTGCGGAAAATGCAGCACGGCTCTTTAGCCCGCTATTATAGGATCAACTTTGCTTTGCACGGCAGACTTCGCGTCGCGCATCTTTGCCAAACACCCCGCCAGGATTTTCACGCGCTGGGAGGAGCGTTTGAATAGCTCCGGGCGGAATTCTCAGGCAGGGGAGGGGTGTTGTACATTGCGTCCAACAATGCGGACCCGAAGCTCGACTGTTTCGCCATTCTTCGGGAGTACAATCGCATTCCCGGCATGAGTTTTGCCATCAACGGTGAGCTCGACGTCGGCGCAGCCAAGCCCTTGCGGATCTTCGACTTTCACTGACACCAACCCGCCACCAACCCGCAGTGTCGCGCTGAAGCCGCCCCAGGTGGGCGGGATACAGGGGTTGACGACAAGCCGGCCATCGGACTGTTGCAACCCCAAGATGCTTCTCGTGGCGAGCTGCCATGCCCAGCCTGCGGCCCCGGTATACCAGCTCCAGCCCCCTCTGCCCGCATGCTGCTCACCCGCAGAAATGTCTCCGGCGACGGCGTAGGGCTCCAGGCGATAATGCTCAGCCTTCGCGTGATCGTCGGAGCGACCGGCAGGGTTTATCATGTTTAAGAGGGCGTAGGCTTTCTCGGGCTCCTTCGCCTGCGCAAAGGCCATGCCCAGCCACGCGGCCGCATGCGAATACTGCCCCCCATTTTCGCGTATCCCGGGAGGGTAGGCCTTTATGTAACCGGGATCGATCAGGCCTTCGTCAAACGCGGGCCAGAGCAGCTTTGCCAACTGGTCCTCCTGCGAAACAAGCAGGTCCCATGCGGACTGGAGGGCCTTGCTCACGCGCTCTTGATCAGCCGAGGCAAAGGCCGCCCATGACTGCGCGATCGAATCGATCCGGCAATCGTCGTTTCTGGCCGAGCCGATGGGCCGCCCGTCATCATCGAAGGCCCGCAAGTACCATGAGCCATCCCAGGCTCTCTCTTCCGCGCGCTGCCTTATCTCGGATGCCCGTTCTTCCCATTCTTTCGCCTCGTGCATCCGACCGGTCCGGCGGCAGATGTCGGCGAAGCCTTGCGCTGTGACCGTGATAAACCATGCCAACCAGACGCTTTCGCCATGGCCCTTCGCGCCGAGGCGGTCCATTCCATCATTCCAGTCCCCGGCGCCGATTAGCGGCAGTCCATGGGCCCCGACTGCCAGAGCGCGGTGCAGTGCGCGCTCGCAGTGCTCGAACAGCGAGCCGCGCCACTCGGTCGCATCGAATTGCGCATATCGATTGGCTTCGTCGGGGGCGAGTTCATCGGCATCGAGGAACGCGACTTCCTCGTCGAGGATATCAAGGTCACCGGTCGTCGTGACATAGATGCCAACAACATAAGGCAACCAGAGCAAATCGTCGGAAAAACGCGTTCGCACGCCGCGATCAGCAGGGGGGTGCCACCAGTGCAGAACATCGCCCTCTACGAATTGATGCTGCGCGCTTTCGAGGATGTGCGCGCGCGCGAGCGCCGGCGCCGTGTGGAGAAGCGCAAGAACGTCCTGCAATTGATCGCGAAAGCCGAAGGCCCCGCTCGACTGATAGAATCCCGTGCGCGCGAGAACACGGGACGACAGCGTCTGGTATAGCAGCCAGCGGTTGACCATGACGTCGAAAGCCGGGTCCGGGGTTGAGACCTGAAGGGCGCCGAGTGTCTCATCCCAGAAATTCTCCAGCGCTGTCATTGCCGTCTCTGCCTCGTCTGGCTCACGCCAGCGCTGGGCGAGTTCCATGGCCGCATGGTGGCCTGGCCCTTGGCCGAGCACGAACAGGATTTCTTCTTCCTCGCCCGGGCCAAGATCGAGGTGTATCTGATAGGCTCCGCATGTATCGCCGCCCGCGCATACGCTGTTGGTTAGACCCCATCGCCGAAGCGCCGCGGGATCCGCCGGGTCCCCACCCCTGCCGATGAATTCGCCGCGGTCGGTCGTGAAGCCGTGCGGTGGGCGGTTTGACGTGAGAAACGCCACCTGTCCGGCAAAATCGCTGTTCCAGCGGTTCGTTGCCGTGATGGTCTGCGTCTCGGTGTCAAAGTCGCAGACTATGTGCGGGCGTGCGATACTGGGAAGAGAGCCGAGCAGCCACTCGGCATAATAGGTTGCGGTTACGCGCCGGTGCCGGTCTTCGCAGTTGCGGATCTGCAGCCGAACGATCTTCACCGATGCATCAAGCGGTACGAACATTGTGAGCTGATGGTCCAAGCCGGCGAACCGTTTTGACCATTTGGTGTAACCCGCGCCATGCCTGACTTCGCAGGCAGCGGCATCCCCAACGGGAGCAGGCGTTATGGTCCATACCTCGCCAGTTTCCTCATCACGCAGGTAGAGTGTTTCGGAGGGACGGTCCGTGACCGGGTCGTTCGACCATGTTGTGAGGCGGTTCTCGCCGCTGTTTATTGCCCAAGTGTACCCCCCGCCGGCTTCGCTTACGAGCGCGCCGAAGTCACGGTTGGCCAGGATGTTGCACCACGGAGCAGGCGTTGCCTGCCCGGGTTCGACGAAGATGACATATTCGCGGCCATCCGCCGTGAACCCACCCAAACCATTGTCGTAGAGAAGGTTCGCTGAACGTTCGAGCGATGTCATCGAGGGATGCTGCGCAGCCCTTGTTGCAGAAAACAGCGGCAAGCGGTTTGGCACAGCGTGCGCTTCTTCCAGCTGGTCCTGCAAACTACCCCGTACGTCGTCGAGGGTGACACGCGCCGTGCTCTCCAGAAGGCGCACCCGATCCGCACCGATCTGGTCCGCGAAAACGATATGCACGCCGCCCTTGCGCCCAAGCAGCTCCGCCATCTGCGCGCGTTGCAGCGCCTCCCTGAGCTGGTCGAGCACCGGTTCGATGTAGGCTGAGCCGGCAAGCTGTAGGATCACCAGATCCACCTCCAGTCCGTGCCGCCGCCACAATCGGTGGGCGGTGAGGAGGACGGGCAGCAGGGTCGTGGTCTCACCGGCAGATCGCAGCAGAAGGATGGGGTGGTCGCCGGACACGCCCATCCCCCACAAATCCGCTTGTCCGAGCCTGTTTTCGTTCTTCGCCGCGCGCGTGCTCGATGCGGCGTTCCCCGGATAGATGAGAGCCGAAGCGAGCTGCTGCAAGATGGGCAGGTGTTCGGCTTCGATGTTCATGTGGGCCAGGGCGCGTGCATTTTCGGCTGCCGTATCGTGGGTCGCCCATTCGACCGAATCGAGAGTCGAATGACGCTCGGCCAGCTCGACGGCGGTTTCGCGCGACGCGGCCGCGACTGTCAGGAAACAGATTTCCCTGGTCTCGAACGGCTCCAGGTCGATGAGGTGTTGAAGAGCCATGACTGGGTCCAAGGTCCACCCTTGGGTGTTCTGCACGGTTTCGGTTGCCCCTGTTGGGGAGCGCAGGTTTTCATGACGCCTGATGAAGGCGCGCCGGTCGGTTTCGAAGCGGGCATTGCGAACCGGTCCCCCGCCATCGACCGCAAAATGAAGGAGCACCGGCGGCGTATCCCGTGGCGCGCGCGCGCGGCGCTCGAACAGCAGGCCACCAAGCGATGGGACATGCTCGCTCTTGATAAACAGTTTGCTGAATGCCGGGTGCCGCTCGTCCTCGAGCGGCTCGCCGAGCACGATCTCGGCGTAGGTCGTCACGCGAAGCTTGCGGTGACGGGAACTCTCGTTGATGAGCCGCAAGCGCCGCACCTCGATGTCGCTTCCCGCAAGAACGCCAATCTCGAGACGCGATGCAACGCCTTGATCGCGCCGGCGAATTACTGCCTGGTGCGCATGGCATGTGACCTCGTACTCTTCCGCTTCGGACCCGGTTGGTTCGAGCGTCGCCGACCATAGCCGTCCGGTGTCTTCATCGGCGATATAGATCCAATAACCGTCCGCATCGTGAGTGGCGTCCGCCACGAAGCGTGTCAGCGCCCGGTGATGCCAGCGCAGTCCGCCGCTACCGCTATCAGAGAGCCACGTCGATAAAGGCCCGTTTCCAAGCAGGAGCATTTGCGGCACGGATGCTTCGCGCCTGGGTTGCCATGACGCAGGCAGAGTGACGGGCGTTCCCCGAACCATGGAAATCGTGCGGTCGGCAAGCCTGTCAATTTCTGGCGGAATCTCGCGTGGCACCCGTTCGCTCAACAACAACATCGTGGGCCGCATTCGTGGATCTTCGGCGAAACGGCTAGCGAACCGGTCTGAGAACAGCGCATTGACGATCGCCGACAGGAGCATGCCTTGGTGGTGTGCCATATAAGCATTAACGGTCTGGGGACCGCTGCCCGGGGAGCGGTCAGGCGTGAAGTCGAGCGCTTCGACCAGGCCATATCGACCGCTGCCGCCCGATCGTGTCAGCAGCCTGAGGTTCGCTACTGCCTTCTTTGGTGCAACTGCCAGTGCAAGCGCAGTTGCGTAAGGCGCGACAACCATGTCCCGCGAGAGGCCCCGTTTCAAGCCAAGTTCGGGAACGCCGAACCCTTGATACCTGTAACGGTGTTCAGGATCGCGAGCGGAATATGCCGATTCCGAGATACCCCAGGGAACGCTCTGGGCTTGCCCGTAGCGCTCCTGGACGTCGACCACCATCCGCTCGCTCTCGCCCAGCAGCGTGCCGGTGTCCGGCTTGAGCAGCAGGCGCGGCATAAGATATTCGAACATCGAGCCGTTCCAGGAGATCAGCATCGCTCCACCCTCGACGCGCCGTAACGGGCGGCCCAGATGGAACCAGTGTTCTGGCGGAACATCGCCTTTTGCGATGGCGAAAAAGCTCGCTAGCCGTGCCTCGGAAGCGAGGAGGTCATAATAATGTGTATCGGGACGTCCCAGACTGACATTGATGCCAATGCGCAGGAGGCGCCGGTGCTCGTCATAGAGCGGCGCAAACTCCATTGAATAGGCCAACTCGATTGCTTGGTCTGCGAGGCTGGACAGTTGGTCAGCCGGGATACCGCCGTTCCCCAGGTCCCGGCACATCGAACGTATCTGGTACTGCAACCGATCGACGAGCACCTCGATGTCGACCAGATGGTTCGGCGCTGCCTTTTCGGACTGCTCGCCCAGACCAAGCGCTGCCTCCATCTCCGGGATCAATACCTCGCAGATATCCTGCAGGCCGGCCATCCAGTGGGCACGGTCTTCCTCGACACCCTCCAGGCGCGACCTTAGCTGGGTGATCCAACGAGGAAGCGCTGCATCCTCAGAGTTTTGCGCGACTTGTTCGATCAGATCGACCACATCGATCAGGCCGCGCCAGCGTTGCTCCTCCATACCTTCCGCACGCCGCGCCTCACGCAAGGAAGCAGCGTAGGCGAGCAGCGCCGCCGCGAGATTGCCGCTGTCCACCGTCGAGACATATCGAGGTTCCAGCGACGCGAGCGTTCTTGTGTCGTACCAATTGTAGAAATGTCCTCGATATCGTTCCAAGCGATCGAGCGTGGCGAAAAGGTTCGCCGTCCGCGCCGCGAGTTCTGCACGGCCGATGTAACCGAGGTCCCAGGCTGCGGCTGTCGATAGCATCAACATGCCGATATTCGTCGGTGACGTGCGCTGCGCGATTTCTGCATGCGGAGCGCCCTGGTAGTTGTCCGGGGGGAGCCAATTGTCTTCCGGGCCAGCGAAGGTCTCGAAGAAGAGCCAGGTCCGCCTCGCCAGGCCCCGCAGGAAGCGCCGGTCATCCTCGGCAAGCGGTTCCGCATCTTCGCGGCGTTCGCGGGCCATCGCCCAAGTAATTTCCGGCGCGGCGATCCAAAGAATGAGCAGCGGAAGGGATGCGGCCAAAGCGTCAGGTTTGATGGCGGCAAGAAGCGCCGCGAGAGCGACCGAAATGGTCGGTCCCAACCACATCTTGCGCCATATGACACCTCGCGCTCGGTTCGAGCGGATGTCGGTGGCGGAGTGCGCGGCGCTTGTCCATTCGAGGAGGTTGCGCCGGCTTGCAAAAAGCCTCCAGAGCGTGACCGCGATCGCACGAACCGACAATATGGCGTCATCGTGCAGATAGACGACGGCCAGAAACCAGCGGCCGGCCTGATCGCGCAATTGCGGCCACAGGCTACGCGATGTCCCACGCCGCCGTCCTGTCGCCAATCCGGTCACCAGATCGGTGAATACTTGACCTGCTGGCATGAAGAAGGCGAGCAGACTCCAGAACCATGCTTGCCCCGGCAAAATAAACCAACCCGAGACCACCAGTAAGATCGTTGCCGGGGCAACCAGGCTACGCCTCAGATTGTCAATAATTTTCCATCGGTCGATGGCGGCGATCGGATTTGGGGATCTTGTGCCATCTGATCGCCTCACCTTGCCTGCCAGCCATGGCAGGAGCTGCCAGTCCCCGCGGATCCAGCGGTGCGCGCGCCGCGCATATTCGAGGTAGTTCCCGGGAAAACTTTCGAACAGGACGATATCGCTGGCCAGACCAACCCGGCCATGGACACCCTCGAAGAGGTCATGGCTGAGAATGGTATTTTCGGGCACGCGCCCGGCAACGCTGCGATGGAAAGCATGGAGGTCGTAAATGCCCTTGCCGACGAAAATTCCAGCACCAAACAGGTCCTGATAGACGTTCGAGACAGCCCGGCTGTAAATGTCGATTGACGTATCGCCGGCAAAAAGTCGTGCGAACAGCGTTCGCGATCCACTCTGGGGCGAAATCTCCACCCGCGGCTGGATGACCGTATAGCCGCCAAGCAGCTTTCCCGTTTCCGGATCGATCCTGGCCTGGTTCAGTGGGTGGGCAAGCGTCCCGACAAGCTTTCGCACAGTGCCGGTAGGCAAGGTGGTGTCTGCATCGAGAGTGATGACGAAGCGAATATTGCGGGGTATTTCGCGCGAGCCGACATGTCGATGGAATGCTCCGCCATCGCCTTCGATGAGCATGTGATTGAGCTGCTCAAGCTTTCCGCGCTTGCGCTCCCATGCGAGCCAGCACCCTTGTGCTTCACAATATTGCCGAGGGCGCATCAGCAGGTGAAATGGCTCGCTTCCCTCGCTGCGATAGCGAGCGTTGAGCGCGAGAATTTCCCTTTCCAGCGCCTGCTCGATTTGCTTGTCCACGGCAATGCTTTCGCTCGCCGCGTCGGCGAGATCGGCCAAAAGCACGACGTCCACCATCGGATCGCCGTTCGAAAGCCAGTGGTTCTCCAGCTTTTCGATCAGGAAAGGCACTTCGTCCTCGCGGGCGATCACGACCGGGACCGCTATCAGCGTCGCGCAGTCCTCCGGCAGCCCGTCACCAAAGTCGAGTTTGAAAAGAGCTCGCGGCGGCAAGAGGCGCGTAATCGACCAATGCAAGAAAGTGATCGCGACAACCGAAGCGGGAATGAGCGACAAGGACAAGCCGGCGAACCATCCCGTCGCGCCTGCGTCAGCGGCGTCGAGATACATCGCTGGCAGCAAAAGGGCCCCGACAAGGAGCCCGATGAGCGAAACGAAGTAGACCGGGCCGGGATGGCGCAAGGCATAGTCCAGAAGGCGGGCCCGAGCCGGGAATACCGCTCCTGTCTGTTGCCGGAATGCCCTGCGCCCATCACCGCTGAGCCAGAATCCGACGTGATGAGATCGGTCGTCAGGCAAAGCGGCGCAGCTTGCTTGGATCGCCTCGAGTGCGACATCGGTCTCGGATAAATCGCCATATTCCGCCAGTTCTTCAACCGCGCGGCGATAGCGATCGCGGCTATCGAAATCCATCTGCCCGTAATATCCGGATGGATCGTTTCGCAAGATCTGTTCTACCGGACTTACGTCGTCGAACAAATCCTCCCACGAGATGGCATCAAGGGTACTGAGATTGGCGATCGCGCGTGCGACCCGTTCATTTGCTTCCAGTGCATGCGCCTCGCCTGCCCATGAGGTGGTCGCGACGGGCACGTCGAGCTGATCGCACAGCAGGGTCGACAAGGTTTCCACGAGGATCTCGACGCAAGCGATGCGAAGCATGGCCGGGAACGCCCAGAGTTCTCCGATGCGGAGCGGCGCCGTGCGCTGATAAGCGATCAGGAACCGGCTCAGGGCCGATGCCGAAACCTGCATTCGGCTCAGTTCGAGAAAACGGTGCGCGAGCACGAAGGCACGCGGGAAGCCAATGGTTTCTTCACCCTCGAGGGCTGGCAGTTTGCTATAGAAGCCGGTTGGCAGATCCTGTTTGATCTGCCTCAGCGCGCGGTGGACCACATAGTCATTGTCGAGCAACCATTCCGCCGCCTTGCTGGCTTCGGCCCCAGCCTTGGCGCATGCCAGGCAAGCCGCACGCAGCCATTCGAGGATGGCATCGGTTCCTCTGCGAGCGGGAATCTCTTGCGCTGCTTGCGCGGATATCCGGTCCTCCTCGGCAAACTGGATTGCAGCATGATCGAGCGCCGAGAAATCGCTATTAATGTCCGACATCAGCTGGCGAATTCAGTTTCCGCAGCGAGGGCCTCGAACATGAAGCCAGAGCGGCCCGGTTTGGCCAATGGAATCCGAAGGTCCGGTTGGACGATGAATGTCGGGCAAGGCGCACTTTTCGCCAGAGCGCCGGCGACACTTCCGTAGGGCGCGCTGGCAAGGTTGGTCTGGCCATGGGAAGCGACCACAACAAGTTCGATTTCGAGGCGGGATGCGATCAGATTGAGCCGCTCGCACGTTTCGCTGTCGGTTCCGAAATACACGGTAGCGTCGATGCCTTGCCGCAGGAGCCTCAACTTCCATGTTTCGAGATAGTTGCGTGCGCGCGCGGAGGTATTGCTCCTATCGGAACCGGCCTGTGTTTCGTGTGAGGGCAATTCGGCGGTTGGAGAAACAATGTGCGCCAGGATCACTTGCGCTTCTAGCGACTGGGCAAGCCTTGTGACAACCGGCAGCACGCTCTCGGAATTGGGCGATCCGTCAAGCGGCACCAGAAGTTTGCGGTACTCGGCCGAACATTTCCTTTCGCGTCCCGAAGGAAGTAGAAGCATGGATGCTGCGCCGCTTTTCAGCAGCCGGTCGGCGGTGGTGCCCAGGCCTGAATGTGGACCTCGCCCGCTATGCCGCGCGAGGACGAGGACCGACCCGCGATGACCCTCCGCCCAGTCTATCAGCCGTTCATGGGCGGTCCCCGGGAGAACAACGGGCAGCACATCCGAGACCGTCTCGCTGGCCTCCCCAATAAGCTCGCCTATGCCGTCGCGGCATTCGGTGAAGCGCAGGTTCCACTCGATCGGGTCGGCAGGAAGAACCCCATGCGGGGCCGTTTCAACGATCTGCGCAAAGCCAAGCTGCAGGCCGAGAGCTTTCGCGATTGCGCGCGCGTGCCGTGCCACTTCGAGGCGATTCATGTCTTCGTCCAGACAAGCAAGAATTTGCGGCGCTTGGCTGGGAAAGCGGGTGCGTTCGTCTCCAACCGGCGACCTCAGCACCGTGCTGGCACGTGATCGGGTATTCGTCGACATGGCAGTACCCTCCGGCATCATCATCGTTTCGCCCAGGCAATCATGCCTGGTGTCCCCGCGAATGGAATTTATGGCACATCGGCCATCAGACGCAGGGAACACCGGCATGGTCTCACCAGCCTCATGCAGGGCAGCGAGACTTCTTCTCGAAAGCCGGCCGATCGGGGAAGGCCGACATATACTTGGACGCCATCGGTGCCGATCAATTACACCCGCACCATTGGTTCGCTCGCGATCTCGCGTTCCAAGATCGAACCGGGATTATCGATCGGTGGAGGCTCTGGCCCGGCGGGGCATCTTGCTCACCAGACGGCGCGCAAGGGTCGATGCGCATTCGCCTCCAAGCGAAGAGGCTCTGCCCTGTCAGGGCTGCTCAATGTGCGCCGGCGGCCCGCCTTGCTGCCGATCAATGTAATTCTCGGGGCGCTGATCGAAGCGCCGCACGCACTGAGCCGAGCAGAAGAAATAAGACCATCCCAAAAATTCGCGGTGGGCCTCGACGGTCTCTAGCGGAATGCTACGCCGGCATACTGGATCGGTCACCTGCATCGTCAGAACGCCGTTCCATGTTCGCACCACACGCATGTGCAGTCCTGATGGTCGCAACTTGGGTCATGTAAGCCCCTGCGCAGGCGACGTTCTGCAGCGGGGAAGAGCAGAGCGTGGAGAGACGATGCCGCATACAGCTTGTGCAGCCTTTCTCCCGTACTGGCTTGCATCAGTTTCGCTGTCACCCAATGGCGTCCTGTCGTTCCGATGCTGTTGAAGACAAAACGATTGACGATGCCCGCCTTCATTCTCGGTAAAAGCAAACGGCGCCACAATTGCTCATAGCTTCGATTTTCGAGGATGCTTTGTGCAGCGAGCGCGCCCGAAGTGATTGAATAGCGTAAACCAAACCCCGCAAGGGCATCCTGGAAACCCGCATGCTCGCCCGCAACCGGATGGCGCCCCTGAACTGCGCTTCTTGGGAGTCGCAGATTTCCATAACCGCCGAAGGCTTGTTGGTTACGCATCACGAGCCCGACTTTCTCCCGGAAGAAATCACAGGTTCGCTCGACAAATTCCTGTTGCCGTTTGAAGCCGCGAAAAAGACACGCTGCGATAGTCCCGCGGCCTTGATGGACCAGGAGATAGGCATAGCCTCGCGGTGTCAAACGGTCGTCGAAGGCAATGTAAGCTCCATCTTCACACTCGGTTTCGAATACATATCCCGAGGCGATGATATCGGCTTTGCGCGGTCCCCCGGCGAGGATCGTTTCTCCCTCGGTTTCGCGAACGCGGCTCCCGAAATGGACCTGCACACCAAGCGCCTCTGCCTGCTTGAGGAGCCCATACTCGAGGCTTTGCACCGATCCGCCGCGCTCAACGAGATAATAGAGTGGGCGGCGCGCTGAAATCTCGTACCGCCGTCCGCGCGCATCGAAACCCGTGCCTGTTCGAACTGGATGGGCCAGGAAGTTGATATCGATCCCCCAGCTTTGGAGTTCGCACAGCGTATCCTCGTCGCAGCTCCAGTTTTCAAGGCCCTGGAAATCGCCGTGAAAGCGCGCCCCGACGTGGCGGTGCCATTCGTGAAGCTCGACATCCCTTCCGCCTTTGGCGAGCACGATCGCCGCGGCGAGACCCGCCGGACCTGCGCCGACCACTGTAACGGCTGCGCTCACTAGGTCAGGTCAGTCGCGAACCGCGCCCCGGCAGGAATGGAGCAAGTTATTGTCACCTCCCTGGCTTGGCGGAGACGAGCGTGCGAAACTTCGGGAAAAACCGGGGAACGCGTGCTGCGTATTGGCGATAGCGCTCGCCGAACCCGGCGAGTGCCTCTCGCTCCTCCCGCAGCGACAGCCGCCAGTACATGAGGAGGAGGATCGGGAACATGGCCAGCGTAAGTATGGTCGGCCACTGAACCAGAAAGCCCAGCATGATGAGGACGAAACCGACATATTGCGGGTGGCGGATGCGAGCATAAGGTCCTTCGGTTGCAAGTGTCCCCCCCTTCTGTGCCTGATAGAGCACGCGCCACGCGGCCGACAAAAGGATGAAACCACCTCCGATCAAACCAAAACTGAGGAGGTGGAACGGACCGAAATGCGGATTGCCGCGCCAGCCAAACAGCATTTCGAGCAAATGACCGGAATCGTGCGCGAACCAGTCAACCGACGGATAATTGCTCTGCAGCCATCCGGACAGGAAGTAGATGGTAAGCGGGAAGCCGTACATCTCGGTGAAAAGCGCCACGAGAAAGGCGCTGAACGCCCCAAAGGAGCGCCAATCGCGGCCCGATTTCGGCTTGAAAAAGCTGAACGCAAAAAGAATGAAGATCGCCGAGTTGAAGGCGACCAATATCCAAAGTCCGTATGCGGAATCGTGCATCGTCAGCGCACTCCTCTATCGTTGCCCGGCCGGTCATTGGCCGCATATCGGGAGGCAGTTTTCTTGGACGCGGTATCGGTTGTCTGGTCATGTGCGCCATGGTGCCCGGACGGTGGTGTATCGGCCGGGCTATGCCCGCCGTGTCCGCCATGCCCACCGTGCATGAAGAGGTGGATGCCCACGCAAAACGCCAGGATCAATCCGAGCAGATAATAGTCACCGGGGATATGGGCCTGATGCTCGAACAGCAGCAGGAACCCGACGGCGAGAAGAAACACGGTCACCGTTATTCCTGCCCGCGTTCCGAAAAAGGGCCGATCCGGACCACTTGTCCCCTTTCGCATAGTTATACCTCCATCGCAAAGCCGCGCTTCAATAGGCGGTGCTTCAGGAAATAGACGCAGAGCCGGCCGCGTTCTTACAGGGAGGCTTTCTTGTGGTGCCCGAAAGCACCCACGCCGGACTTGGAAGTGTAAGTTGATCTCCGACCGCTCGTCTTTGGGAACACAATCATTCAAGACCTGAGAGGCGGTATGACCCAGAGACAACGAGGAAAATCAGCGCGTCACGAACTTGGTCTGCGTGCATTGAAGCCAGCCTTGCGCGCCATCGTGAAGGCTGGTCGACTTACAGTCATCGGTGCTCACGCGACGCGACTGGTCATCGATTCCGGTTCACCAGGACCCTCGGTTGCGATCAAGCTTCATAGCGCTGCGCTGCCGTTCAAGCTTCTCTCGCGCCCCTCGCTTGCGCTCGGCGAGGCCTATATGGATGGGTCCCTCACAGTGGAGGACGGATCCATTCGCGATCTCCTTGCAATTGTTACTTCCGGGCTCGATGCACTTGATGAATTGCCGATCGAACGCCTCCGCGCACCGCTCGCGCGGATAGCCACCCGTCTCACAGGCAACCGCCGCCGTAAAGCGGCCAGAAACGTCGCGCATCACTACGACCTTTCGAACGAGTTCTATGCACTCTTCCTCGACGAAGACTGGCAGTATTCTTGTGCTTATTTTTGCCAAGGTTGCGGCTCTCTCGATGATGCTCAAACCGCAAAGCGGTCTCACATTGTGCAAAAGCTGATGGTGGGTGAAGGCATGAGCGTCCTTGACATTGGCTGTGGCTGGGGCGGCCTCGCGATCGAATTGGCAAAGCAGGGCGCGGCCGAAGTGTTAGGCATCAGCCTTTCGCAAGAGCAACTGACGCTGGCGCGCCAGCGCGCCGAGGAGGCTGGGTTTGCAGAAGAGGCGCGGTTCGATTTCTGCGACTACCGCGACCTTCAGGGTGAATTCGACCGTATCGTTTCCGTCGGGATGTTCGAGCATGTCGGCCCAGCCAGCTACGGGTCCTTTTTCAGAGCCATCGAAGAGCATCTTGCTCCGGATGGGATCGCCGTCGTCCACTCGATCGGGAGAATGGCTCCCCCGGGCGGAAAGGATCCCTGGGTCGACAAGTACATCTTTCCCGGCGGTTACATCCCGTCGCTGTCAGAGACCCTGTCCGTCGTCGAGCGCATGGGCCTGTGGGTTACCGATATCGAGATTCTGAGGCTGCATTATGCGGAAACTCTGGCGCATTGGTACGAGCGCTTTCAATCGCGCCGCGAAAAGGCGCTCGAACTTTTCGACGAGCGCTTCTGCCGGATGTGGGAGTATTATCTCGCCGCCTGCGAGATGATGTTTCGCAATGGCAATCTTATGGTTTTTCAGCTCCAGCTTGCGCACAAGCGGGACGCGGTCCCGCTGACGCGCGAGTATCTTTACGACACGAGGCGCTCAGGGGCTGCAATCGATGCAGGTGCGCCGCTACGACTAGGCTCGGGCTGCAGATGTTCCGAGGGCCGAGGCTTTCAGACCGCTTCTGTGCCGGAGCGGGTGTTGCGATAGGAAACCGTCCGAGTCGGGCAAGAGAAACTGCCGCCTAACTGAGACGACTCGAAGTCAGGATCCGAAATCAATGTGGGCATACGGGGAATACAGCGTGGTGCTGAAACGTCGGCAATTGGGGTGGTAATCGGACATTGTCATTTGCCCTCATATCCCTTTGCCTTTGCTGGCTCAGCACCCATGGCTTAGGTGGCTGCGGGAACTAGCAGGCCATTGGGTTCGTCACCTTGATACAAGTATTCGGGTTTGTTTCAGGTTTACTATGCGAGAACAAAGAATAGTAGTGTATCGCGCTGACTCTTTTTCAGCCCTTAACTTCTCACGCAAAAACAACTCTGATCGTCTTGCTTCTCAATTCTCCGCATCCTGGTCGTCTGGTATGAGTAGCGTTTCTGCGTCGATTGACTGCCATTGAGGTAGCTGACCAAGCCGGGCATTAAAACGAGTATTGAATGTTTCCGGCTCCTCCGAAGTATCGGATAGATCCGGACCATAGATTTGCTGCGCTCTTTTCGGATCATACCCCATGAGTCGCAATAGCGTCGGAAAGATCCTGTAGTGGCTGCCGTTGCCTCGGATTTCCTTTGCTAAAGGCAACACATCCGCTCCAGCGATGTAAACCAATGGGACAGCGCCTTCGCTACCGCCCGGATCCGCGTTGCAATGTGTGGAGAGGCCAGAGCTACCATCCTCACGCAAGTTCTGCCCGTGATCGGATGTGTAGATCAAGGCGCTTGAGGATAAATCTGCTGTCGCTAGAAGTCGGTCGAAGAACGCGCCAACGTTCCAGGCAATCGTGTTCCGGTATGCATTTCGGTATTGGCGCCAGCTTTCGGCAGAACCGTCAAAACCCTCGCGATTTCCCGTATCCGAGACATCCGTGAACTGGCCGCGAGGCAGGGTCGGCCGATAGGTCATATACTCGTCTGGAAACTTGTCATGAACGGGGAAGTGCGCCCCGACCTTGTTAGCCACGATAAAGCTCGGCTCAGGCTTCGATACTTCAATCGCTATCTGCTCTGCGACGCGGGAGTCGCGGGTTAGGACAGGCTCATCATCGAATTGAAAGAAGCGGTCAATCAACGCGACTTCTTCGTCATTCATTCCGTTATGCAGGGCCCCGCCAGTGCGCTGCGCGTCGATGTAAACGGTTTTCATGCCCGCACTTTTCGCAAAAGCCCAAATCGATGGACCAGCGGCAATCCTGTTCCGGTAATTCTCGCGTGTTCCGCCAAATCGCAACGCGAGGTTCGATCCGATGCTGCAGTTGGTAATGCTTGGCACAACGCCAAAATTCGAGATCGTGATACCCGGCCATTGGCGCGATAGGCCGGTTTCGACACCGGAAGGCGAGTTGATATCCAGATAATGGCCTGAAACGCTTTCGTCGATAACAAGAACGATATGATCAACTGGCTCGCTTGTGCGCTGCAAATAGACGCCTTCCCGAATTCGATTGGGCGAAAGTGCGAACTCAATTCCATACAGGCTCGCATATGCGAGAGTCGGATAGCTGGCAGGCAACCCGCGTGCACCTTCTCCGCCACGGAGGAACAGGATGGCCGCGATCGAGGCCACCACTACGTAGGGGACCGGAGCAAGCCAGTTGGGCAGCGCCAGCCGTCCGCGCGCGGGCAAGCCAATGCCCAAAAGAAGCAGCAGCGAGAGCGCAGCAGACCACCACAATTTGCCGCCGTATTGGGCATAGGCATCGTCTACGAAGGCTCTTGAATTGAGCAGATTGATGAACGCGTCATAGGTGAGGAATTGCCCGGTTACTTGACCGAAGCCGGTAAACAAAAGAGCGGCCGCAGCGAAGACTACCGCTCCTGACCAGCGGATCGCAGCAGAAGAAATGCAGGCAGCGGCGCAGATCCCAAAACTCGTCCAGCCAAGCAGCGCGAAATAGGCGGCCAATGCAGTTGAATCGTCAATGGTTGCAATACGTGCGCCTATATCTGGGACCAAAGCCAGAAGGAACCAAAGT
>CAMYIQ010000034.1 GCA_947258465.1 uncultured Erythrobacter sp. | reverse complement strand
TTGTGTAGACCAGACCCCATTCGTCGCTGTTGCGCCATAGCCCCGCAGTTGCAAACAACTCGGCATCGGGACGGCTAAGCCAGGTCCGCGTTTTGCTGCCCGGCTTGCCTTCGGCTTCGGCCCAGGCCGTCAGCGGAATGAGGCAGCGCCGTTCTTCAAAGCTGTATCGCCACATATAGCTGTCGAGCTTGTCGGTGCGCGCATTGTTGACCGGCTTTGGCTTGAGCGCCTCACCGGTTCGCTTGCTCTTCAGCGTCAGCGGAAAGCCCCATGTCATCTGCATGAGTTTGCCATCGGCGATGACCGCGCCCGGATATCCCGGAAACACTTCCTCTCCGAAATTGGCGTTGCCAAGCTTATCGATCGCGCTGAACCAGCGCGCGACCTCGTCGTGCGTCTTGGTCATTCGGTAGAGATTGCACATCGGGAAAGCGCTGCCGGGAGCGCGTTGGAGTGTCAATCTCTCGCAGACCAACAAATTCCGGTTGGCACAAAGTTCCCCTTATGTTCTAGATGTCAGAATGATGATTCGAGCCAATGATGATGAACTGGCACAAGCTATTAAGATCGCGCTGGTGACGGCTAAGGCGTACGCCATCCGCGACGTGTTTTCCGCAACGAGAGCGCTCAACCGGCGGGTTGCAGTCGAAACGCTGACTGCGCGGATTGTGGCAGCGCTTCGGCCTTACGAGATCATGCGAGAGGCAAGGGATTCCGATCTGGTCGAGAAGACTTTGCCGCTGTTCCCCGACTTTGAAGGTCGGAAATAGCGTCGCGACGGAAACATGGGATGTGGGTCCAGTGTCAGAAGTGGCCTGTCCAAATGTTCTAGAATCTAGACCGCAGCGTATCGCTGTTTATTCCTTGTCGGGTTTCGCCTTTGCCTCGGCCTTGAGCTTTTCAAGCCGCTCGGAACACACCTCGTGAACCACTCGGCCAAGCTCCTCGACCTGTTGGCCGAGCCATTCGAGCTCTTCCTTGGTGATGCGGTAGTGCTTCGAGTAGCGCGCCTTGACGTAGGCTTCCTTGAGTTTTTCGAAGCGCGCGCGATCGCGTTTGGTGTCACGTGGCCAGACGAATGTAAGGCGTGCATCTATGCGTTCGGCTTGGGTGCGCAGGAAGCCGAGATTGTGCACGTGGGGGGTGTAGAAAGTGCAGACCAGTAAGACTGTATGGTAGAGGCGCTCGCAAGCTTGGTGCAAATCGAAGGCAGCCTTCTTCAGATCTCCATCGTTAACGGCGTGGCCGTATCCGCGCATGAAACTCTGAGCGCTTGGTAGCCAGTCCTCGAAATACTCCTTCGCCATCGCAAGTGCTTGCTCCGGCGTCTTTGGTTTCGGCGTATGGAGCTCGGTGTCGTCGGACTGGTAGAGCGCCACCCCGTCCTGCTTCACGTCCATGAAGAAGTAGCGGCCGTGCGCGAGCCCGTCGTTCACTTCCTGCAGAGTATGGACGATAAAATTGACCGGTGTCTTGAGCGACTTCGTAACGCCGTATTCGCGCATCAGCCGGTCATCGAGCTTCGACCAGTACTTGACCCGATCAACCAGCCGCTTGTCGTTGACGATGATCAGAAGGTCATAGTCCGACTGGTAGCCTTTGGCCGTATGCGGTTCATCGACCCAGGTGCCGCGAGCATAACTTCCGTAGAGAATTACCTTGAGGATGCGCCCGGCCTTCTTCCATTCGTGCCTGGCGAGCGCAAAGGCGTCATCGAACTCCTCGAAGATCAGCTGCAACACGCGTTCCAGTTCGCGCTGCTTTTGCGGCGGCAGATGATCGAGGTCGGTCTTCATCACTCAGTTCCTAGCAAGCTGCTGGAATGGTTGCACCTGCTGACCATCATTCATCCGCAATACTCGCTCATAGCGCACAGTGATTCAGCGTCATCCGCATACGTCAATACCAAGAAATGGGGATGGGCGCTCATCGACCCACTCCCACGTGATGAAACGTTGGTGCGCAACAGCAAAGAACCGCTTCTGAGGAGCGTTTCTTGGCGTTTCGAACGGGCCGGGATATGTAGAAAAGGCGCTCTACCAAACGCCGAAAAATTCAGCTTCAAAGCTTAAAAGCTGAACCGAACTACCCTTATATGAACAAAAGTGTGGGGGAGAGTGTGGGGGAGCATTCGCGCCGATCTCAAAGACAGAATTGATTTCAAAGCGTTATTTTCGCGGTTCGATTCAAGCCCTGCCACCACCGCCCTTCAAGAACCCTGTGATTTGAAGATTGGAAGGATATTCGCCCTTCGCTCGGTTCCCACCTGCGCAAGTTGCTCAGAATTTCCTCGCTCGCGCAGGACATAGTGACCCCGCTAGTTGGGGTTCGTCGCACATTCCTGGATGCTGACTGATTTCACGGCACACAGCTCCCGTCTCGCTATTCCGCCTCGAGCGATTGCCAGATACGCTGCACGGTCGGGCGCTTGTTGTGGCGCGAGCAGAAGATCATGATCTCGAGCTCGGCGGTATGATCGTAGGAAATCGGATCGAGAGACGTGTCCCCGCGAATGTGCTGGGCAATCGATTCCGGCAACCAGGCGATGCCCAGACCTTCGCGAGCAGCCGTGGCGAGGCTTTCGGCTAGCGTAGCCCGGTAGACGGTCCGCAATCGGCGCTCGAACTCGGCACCGCTGATCACGTTCCGCAGTACGCGCGACATGATTGATGTCGGGCCATATTCCAGCAGAGGTATCGGCCTGTCATCGTCGGGATCGAGAATGCCGGCGTATTTCGCCGAATCGCCATAGGGCAGGACGCGATCGCGCGAGATGACCAGGCGCGGATAATCGTCGACATCGACATCGAAGGGTATGGACGCGTGATTGTAGCAGATGAAGAAGTCGCATGTGCCGTTGCGCAATGCATAAAGATATTCTTCGATCGTGCGGGTTTCCGGGACGATGGCGGCTTCGAAGGGGGATACCCTTCGATGGAGATCTGCCACCAGACGCGGAAGGAAATTGAGTGCCAGTGTATG